>CAZRYP010000094.1:0-8465 GCA_964604295.1 uncultured Treponemataceae bacterium | reverse complement strand
AGCGTCTTCCTGAAATCCTCCATCCTTAGAACAGCGCCGCCGACATTGACCGCCCTCAGGAATGCTATGTATTTGCCCATGTAACCTCTTTGTGGCCGATTGTCTATTTTTTCCCTTTCTTAGGCTTCCGCGCCTTCGCCGCATTCTCCTCCACTCGATATTTCACGATTCTCCCGATCAAGTCCGCGGGCAGAGGCTCGTCGAGAGGGAATTGCACCGAGCCTTTGGCGTTCTTGTAGCGGTCCAGCTCCTCCTTGAACGAATCGATCCCCGTGGGTGTCGGATAGAACCCGATGTGCCCCTTGTACCCCGCGAAATGCACGAGATTTCCATTCAGGTAGAATGTCGGCATCCCGTAGGCTATCTTCTCGGCGGCTTCCGGCGCCATCGCCCTGACGATGCCCCGGATCTCCTTCAGTTTCGCCTGAATATGTTCAGGAAATTCGGCAATGTACTGATCGATCGTGGCTATTATGTCTGCCGTGCCTATCGCCGCCTTCCCGCTTCCGTCCTTTTCCTTCGTCATTGCCCCTTCTCCCTGCCCTTCAGGATCCCTTCATGTACGAGAGCTGTTCCTTTATCGAACCATTCCTCACATCGAAAATATCCACACCTCTCTCCTGCATCCGCTGCCCATCCCGATCCACCCAGCTGTCCTTCCAGCGCAGAACGCAGCGGAACCCCAGGCCGAAAGCCTCTTCCACCTCGCGCCGCATCCCGGATCTTCCCGAGAAGAAGTCCCACCAGTGGCGAGCCAGAGCTTCCCTCCCCGCGCATGCCGCTCCATCCGGGGCCGGCCAGGCGCATTCGAGTTTGCATTCATCGCTCGTCAGCGCCATCATGCCTTCGACATCGCCACGGCCGAAAGCTTCTGTGAACTCCAGGACTGTGCGCAGCGCCGATTCCAGCCTCGACATCTTCATGGAGCTCATCGTGTGTCTTCCTTATATGCCTTTCGAAGTTCGGCTATATCGAATTTCTTCATCTTGAGGAAGGCCGCCGTCACCCGCGCCGTTCTGGAAGGATCCCCGCTCCCCATCATTTCGTCCAGCACGGTGGGCACTATCTGCCAGGACAACCCATACCTATCCTTCAGCCAGCCGCATTGTTCCGCTTCCGGGTGCGCGGACAAGCTCGACCAGAAAAAATCGACCTCTTCCTGACTGTCACAACGCACCATGAATGAGACGGCTTCGCTGAAGGTAAAGCCATGCTCATACGCGCTGTCCATAGCCGCGAATTCCTGGCCCTCGAGCGTGAAAGCCGCGTGTTTCAGCGTGCCCTCCCTGTCCGGTTCCTCACCGGGTCCGTAGCGAAGAAGGTCTCCCACCTCCGCATTCCGGAAGACCGACGCGTAGAAACGTATGGCTTCTTCGGACTTTCCGCACTGATTCCCCACGAACATGAGGGTTGGCGTTATTTTCTGGCTGTACCCGTTCCCTCCGGCATGCATTATTTGCCACGAGAGACCGTACCTGTCTTGAAGCCATCCGTATCGTTCGCTGAAAGGATAGGCGTCGAGCGGCATGAGCTCGCTGCCTCCCTCGCGAAGACCCTGCCAGAGCCTGTCCACCTCTTTCTTTGTGTCGCAGGCGACGAGAAAGGACAAGGCAGGAGTAAATCTGAAAAGAGGTCCCGCCGACATCAGCATGAATTCCTGCCCGGAAAGCAGGATCTTAAGCGTTTCCACAGAACCAGAGGGTGTATCGTCCATGGTGGACGAGTTGACGATAGAGGATGAATCGAAGAGCGACGTATACAATCGGGCGGCCGCGGCCGCCTCGGTATCGAACCATAGATAGGGCACTATCTTCTGCATGGCCATGCTCCTTCGGAAAAACGTCGTTCGGCGTCGTTTCCCACGGCGTCCCCCATTTCCGCGTTTCCTGGGATAAAATATATGTAGCGCCGGTCTTCGGGGAAATAGCGGGAAATAAAAAAGCCGCTCCCGAAAGAGCGGCTTTTCTGCGTCGCGACCTTATGGTCTAGTAACGGTCGTTGGTGCGGCGGGGCTTATCCATGGCTTCGTTCACCTTGATCTGGCGTCCGTCGAGGTCGATGCCGTTGGTTCCCGAGATAGCCGCGCCGGCTTCCTCGTCGGATCCCATTTCCACAAAGCCGAAACCCTTGGAAACGCCCGAGTCGCGATCGGTGATGATCTTCGCCGAGGCTACGGTGCCGTAGGACTGGAAAAGGCTGCGGAGGCTGTCGTCGGTGGTGTTATAGCTCAGGTTCCCCACGTATATTTTTTTTCCCATGATCAGTTCCTTCACCCGAAGTATTGTGTCGGGCATCTCAAAACATGTATCCGCGCTTGGCGCAGACCTGCTGAATCACGGATCTTTTCAGATCCACTCTTTAGTTGATTTCATTATATCATAGAATGATATTTATGGATATAGGGTACATGGCATCGATTGCCGACCCCTTTATGCCAGGAAAATCCGGGATAATCCAAGGCAATCAGGTCGTTGTCCGGCGCTTTCTGTACTTCATGAGGAGCTTCTTGGCCTGCTCATACTCCCTCTCCGCGACGGAAATGACTACCTCGCCATTGGGAGAATTCGCCTTGCCCTTGGCCAAAGTCTCATACGAAATATCCGCTTCCTGCAGAATCGCGACGAAAAGATCGACTTTAGCCTGATTTTCAAAAGTCCAGAGAATCCTCAAAATCTCAACCTCCAGGAAATATTCATGTTATCTTATATTCTATCATACCCTTTCAGCGTCTTCGGAGTAAGTCCTATCAAGGCCCTCTGTTATCGATCAGCCTGTCGTACTTGATATTCTCCGCTTCGAGCATCTTCAGCCTGATTTGGTCCTTCTGGAGTTCCAGCTCCAGTATCTCCTTCTGAAGCCGGATCTTGTCGATGGAACGTTTGCTCCTCAGGTTAAGCAGCACGAAGCCGAATACTATTACCGGAATTCCTATCAGGGTGGACAGTATCGCGACTATTCCCGCTATATCCATATCTTTCCTCTCCTTATAGGCGCTGTGTCCTTTCGACTTGGTTTCCCAGGAGCAGCTCGGAAAGCTCGCCAATGCTGCCGGCATAATAGGTGGCCCCTGCGGCTTCCAGTTCCGCTCTGGTGCCATAGCCATATCCCACTCCAACGGATTCGATGAAGTTGCGTTTCGCCCCGAATATGTCATGCTCCCTGTCTCCAAGCATGAGAGCTTCGCTGCTGCCGATGTCATGCTTCTCTATGATGAAGCGTATTAGCTCGCCCTTGTCCGACAGCCTTCCGTCCAGCTCACTGCCCATTATTTCCTCGAAATATCTGGAAATATCAAAGTAATCACATATTTTCTCCGCATAGACGGTCGGCTTCGTCGTCGCCACAAAGAGCCTTATCTCCTCCCCCCTGAGCGCGCCAAGCAGGTCACCGATTCCAGGATACATCGTATTCTCGAATATACCCGTCCCGGCGAAGTATTCCCTGTAGTAGGCTATGCCCAGATCGGCTTCTTCCTCGGTGAAGCCATAGTATTTTTTATACGAATCCTTCAATGGCGGACCTATGAACTTCACCAGCGATTCCACATCGACATCAGCGATTCCCATCTTGAGCAAGGCGTACCGCACGGATCTGGTTATTCCGGTCTTGGGGTCCGTCAATGTCCCGTCCAGGTCAAAAAGAAGCGTCTTGTACTTGTCTATGAGAGGCATGATGAAGTCCTTTTGTCCTTGCCTGTCCCCTTCGCCTATTCCGTTATATCTCCGGCGTTCGCAAATTTCAGGTAATCTTCCCTGCACGGGCTGAATACCTCCACAGCCACGGAGTCTACCGCGATTTCCGCCTTATGCCTGACATTGGAAGGTATGCACCAGCTGTCACCCGGATACACTGTCCTGCCCTTTCCCTCTACGAAGAGCGTCATGCTGCCTTCCACCATGTAGCCAATCTGTTCATTGACATGGGCATGTTCAGGAAGAAGCGAGCCCTTGTCGAGCCTGAACTCCACCATGAGAGTGCTCTTGCCGTAGCTTATTGTCTTGATCCTGATTCCAGGCACTATTTCCCTATACCCATTATCAGATCTCATCCCGAACATGTTGTCTCCTTGTCATAGTCAAATCCGGCTCGTCAGGATGAATATCCTGAGCGCAGGGCTTCTTCCCAATCCCGCCGCTCTTCCATCCCCGCCTTTACCGCTGCCTGCTCCCAATCATATGCCACATCGATGAATTCTATATCCCACGCGTCATGGTTTTTTTCGATGATTGCATAACGGGCATGGGGAGATCCCATTTCGACGAAGTGGGATTCACCTTCATCCTTGTATGCCTGGAGTCCCACGCTTCCCGGATTCACCGCCAAGGACCCATTTCCCAGCCGCACGCAGCGTGGAATATGCGAATGCCCGCAGAGCAGGACTTCCGCACTTACATTCCCGAGCCTCCGCGCTATCTCCCGCCAGCGCGACAATCGGGTCCTTCCATGGAAAACCGATTCGAGAAGATATCGGCTATCGTCATCCGGCAAGCCATGGAATGCGATGATATCCTTGTCGAACATTATGACCGACGGCAAATGCTTGAGCCAGGTTCTCTGCGCATCGCTTATCCTGGCGAGCGCATAGGAATCCGACAATCCCATCGAACCCGGATCCTGTGACGCGACATTCCTGTCATTGTTACCCCTTATGTGCATCCAGTTATGGGACATCAAGTAGCAAATGGTTTCCTGCGGCCACAGAGGACCGGAAATGGAATCCCCCAAGTTGACGACTCTGGAGACTCGTCTCTTCTGCATATCCTCGACGACTGCCTGCAGCGCCAGGATATTGCCGTGGATATCGGAAAGAATCGCGTATTTGCCCATGATCGCAGCCATCTCACATCTTGCCGGAAAGCGCGGGGGAGCCTGGTTCTCCAGGAATACCGCCCCGCTTCCGATATGGTCCGGCCCTCCTCAATGAAGAGTCTCCGGTCCCGTATTCGTCACCACCTCTCATGATGAATAATCTCGTTCACACCCTTTCTGGGCCTTGGTTCGGGAGCCTCATCAGGATACCCCACGGTTATTATTCCCAGGACGAATTTATCCTCAGGAATCCCCAGGATCGGACGGATTTCCTTCTGAGTATACCAGCCGATCCAGCAGGTGCCCAATCCCTGGCTGACAGCTTCGAGCAGGATATGTCCTATGGCGATCGAGGTATCCCTGATGGCGCGTTTCAGCTCGAATGAAGCCGTCTCCTCATCGACATAGAATTCGTCATCCGATTCCATCCTCGCCTTGATGTCGGCGATGCATACGATGAAAAGCGGCGCTGTCAACATCCATGTCTGGCTATGTGCTGTCCTGGCGATCTTCTCCCGCGTTTCCCTGTTCGTGACGAGGATGAAATGCCAGGGTTGCCTGTTGTTGCCCGAAGGCGCCAGCCTGGCGCCCTCAATAAGCTTATCCACGATTTTCTTGTCCATTTCGACACTCTTATACTTTCTGATGCTTCTTCTCGCCTCGATTTCTTTCATGACATTCTCCGCGATTTATAGTCAGTCCTGCAGCAGCGATTCCAGGCCCTTGGCGATCTTGGTCGGGATGAACTCGACTATCTCATACCGGGCTATCCCGTTTATCGAGAACGGATCTTCCCTCATGAATCTTTCGACCTCCTCCTTGGTCTTGCCCTTCGCGAGGATTACACCTCCGGTTCTCGGCACTTTCCTTCCAGCCACCAGGATGACGCCCTTCCTGATATACTCATCCAGGAATAATCTATGGGCATCCAGGAAAGTATCGATGAACTCCGCTGGTTTCAGATACTCCGACATGATGATGAACATGCCATTCTCCTTTCATTTTCAAGCTCTTTGATCTGGCGATTCCTCGAATCGCGATGCTTCAATCCCCGATGAGGCTGTCTCCCAGCCGCAATTCCCAATATCCTACATCCTGCCATACGCCAAATTTTCTGCCCACCTCTTTGAAGTGCGCCGCCTTCCTGAATCCATGCAACTCTCTCCTTCGCGCCTCTTCCACGAGGTTTCCGAGCAACCCGTTCCCTATTCCCTTCCCGGTTTCATTTTTCTCGACATAAATCGTTGTCTCAGCCGTATACCTGTACGCCGAGCGTTCCTTCCATGCGCTCAGGTACGCGTAACCCTTGATGACGCCGTCTTCTTCATGTACGAGCCAGGGGAATCGCCGGGTTATGGATTCCATCCTAGCCTCCATCTCTTCGATGGAGACACCCTCTTCCTCGAAGGAAATGGCCGTATTTTTGATATAGTAGTTGTAAATTTCGGAGATTCTGCCGCAATCATCCCTTCTGGCTGGCCTGATCTGTGCCTCACTCATATGCTGTCGCGATCCTCCCTGGTGGCGGCGTTCTTATTCCCTACCTGTTTTCGCCCCCCCCCTCATGCACGACGAATGACTGTCCTCTCTATATCATATCCATTATATTGCTGAAATCGTTCTCAATGTTCATCTCCTCCAGATAGATTGAAATCATGCCTCTATGATGTGTCTGGTGGTTGAAGAAATGCAGAACCACGGCGCCGAATACCTGATTGTGCTCATCGCCATGCGAGTCCACATATTTCAGCTCCTTTCCTATATCTCCTGCATCTATCTCATCGATGAACCTGGAAATCTGCTCGTCGAGTTCTTTTCTTTTCCCCAGATAGTCTCCCAACTCCGAGATAACCTGCGTGCCGTAACGAAGATCCTGTTTGAACAGGCTATCATTGATGTATTTGAATGTCCTGAGTTTGGAAAATCTCTTGAGCCAATTGTAATCGCAAATATATAGATGATCACACAATGACCGTATGGAACTGAAGTAACCGTTAAATTTCCTGTTCCATTGCTCATCACTCAAACCCTTCAGGTGTCTGTTCATTTTCTGGTTGGTGATCGCATTGTATTCGGCGAACAGCCGTAATGTCCTGGTATCCATACCATCTCCTCTTCCTGATTGATCGATATGCTAAAGATCAACTATCTCAACATCCCCATATACATCCTGGAAGTATTCCCCGACTATGCTCCTATGGCAATCCTTTGCATCCCTCTCGCTGCAAAGCAGGCATGCTCGATTCAATTCCTCTCTCTTGACTTTCTGCTCCGGCATTCTCTCGAAAAGCTTCTTCCTGAACGATTCTCCAAACTCTCTCCATGAGATTTCCTTGTTTTTGTACTTCTTGAACAAATCTTCGGTAGGCGCAAGCTCGAGATTGTGGCAATAAGCAATATCCCCAATAGCTCCCAGGAAGAATTTCAGATCATCCATCTTTGTATAGCCAGAAAGCTGGGATGTATTATTCAGACGAATATCTATGAGCGTCCTTACATTATTCCTCAACAATAGCTCGAAGAACTCCCGGGCGCTCTTGTGGGTGAAGCCGATTGTATAAAGCTTGATGGTACCAGGCATAGTCACCTCCCATCCATGACAATGTATCTGTCCATGATCTTTATTCCTTTCATCCATTTCCCCCCGATGCTAGTATTCAGGAAATAGTCTCCTGAGAATGGACGATATGATTCGCGGCGCACCCTGCGGACTTAATTTATAGAGCAAGTTCATCGCCTTTACATCCATTCCCACGAATATGCGGCTTCTGTTTTTTTCTATCCCGTCTATGATCACTCGCGCGGCTTTTCCCGGCGTGGTTATCTTGATCATGCCTTGCAGCCTTTCCAATTTTTTATTGACCGCCACACCCGAGTTCTTCATGATATTGGAATTTACGCCTCCGGGGAAAACCACTGAAACATGGATATTTGTTCCCTGCAACTCCTGGTATAGCCCTTCTGTAAGAAGTTTCACGGCTGCTTTACTGAAGCCGTACACCGTCTGTCCGAGCACGGGAAACAACCCTCCCATGCTCGAAATATTTACGATACATGCATCAGGTCGACATTTCAGATGCGGTAAAAAGGCCTTTATCATAAATACCGTACCGTACAGATTCGTATTTACGATTCTTTGTATCTCCTCAATACCAGTTTTTTCAAACTTCTCGAAACCCTGGATGATGCCGGCGCAGTTGATGACCCCATCCACTGTACTGTGCGCGGCCATCACCGAATCAGGCAGAGAATAGACCGCTGCTTTCTCGGTGATATCGACTATATGCGCGGAAAGGAATTCCGCCAGAGCGCCCGCAATCTCGACCGTGTGCGACAGACCAAGCTGAGTCATATCGACCGCCGCTACTCGAGCCCCCCTCGAGAGCAGTTCCAGAACCAGCGCCCGGCCGATCCCGTTGCCGCCTCCGGTCACAACGAATACCTTTCCCCTTATATTCATCTCACTCTCCGATCATGGCTACTGACAAATACGGGATTGTCATTCGGTGTGCCAGTTGTAGAATACCCCATATCATCATCCAATAACTCCCTCATCGATGAGGCTCCTTGCATTGTCGCCATGTCATATTCCCTGAAGTTCGAGAGCCAGTTCCCGATTCTTCTCTCGGGGATCCTTAGCTTCTTGCCGACTTCAG
>CAZRYP010000093.1:6590-8535 GCA_964604295.1 uncultured Treponemataceae bacterium | reverse complement strand
TCAGCTTTATATCTTTTTTCTCGACGCCCGCCTTATAAAGCTCTTCGATGATCAACGGGATGGAGATTTTGCGATGGGCAGTCTGTTGCGTCCCGCCCTTAACGCGGTCCGGGAATACTATAGCAACCTTGCTGCCCTTTTTAACGCTTTCAGAAATCGGAGGAACTCCGATTGGATTTAAAATGGATTTTCTGGTTTCTTCCACAATCCGGTCGAAGGGAATCCTGGGGGGATCAGGATAGGTTTCCCCGGGAATGAAGACATCGGTATTTTCATCGGGGAGCTCCGCGTTCATGAATCCCTGCCCATACTCAAATTCCAATTTCATGGCTTTCCCTTCCTGGGCTATCTATGGCGCCAGATATTCGTCAAGGATATTCTCAAGACCTTCGAGGCTGAAAGCGATGGGAGGCGTGAATTTGGTCAAAGCCACGAGGCCACCGTCGATAGTGCTTACGCCGGCTATGGCTCTGGCGTTCTCGGTCTTGAGCCCCCCTCCATAGACGACCGCGGGCGAGTATCCGAGTATTTCCTTTGACTTTTGCTTGATATAGGCCGAAACAAAACTTATATAGCCAGGATCTGGTGCTGTCCTCCCAGGACCGATCGCCCAGCGCGGTTCATAGCCAATCGCCAGCTCCCGATCGCCCCGCGACTTCGCTATCCCATCGAGGCCCAGTTCCAGTTGGCTGGCCAACACCGCTTCCACGCGCGGTTTTTGCTCTTCGAAACTTCCTTCCCCACGCTCCCCGGCCGTTTCTCCCACGCAATATAATACATTCAAACCCGCTTCGAAGGCACGCAGGACTTCGGCGTTGATGAGGCGTTGAATCGCGTGGCTTGCCCTTGTCATCGATGCATCTTCATGCATGATCTTGTCGTCATAGGCGAATAAAATATCGAACTTGTCCTTTCTCTCCTCCGAATGGCCGATGAGAGCCCATTCGCAGCCGAGTGCCGCAGCGGCTTTGGCAGGGAAATTGGTAGTGAATGCGCCAAAATTGCCCCCAGGCACCACATCTTCCCTGAACACTCCCTGGCTGCCCAATGTCACCTTTTCGCGGGATTTCAGGGCCGCCGCAAAAAGGGCTTCCCTGGCCGGGATTATCAAGCTCTGGGGGAAAAAGTAGATGATACGCAGGTCCTTCCTGGCATGAAGGCCGTGTGCGATAGTCGCGTCGATAATATTCCTCGCCCAGGAAGCGGAATCCTTCTCGGGGCATAGACCCCCGACTTCAGAGGGGATATCGAAGCGCTTGAGGTTGACGAAAATGCTTGTCATCATGGACTCCATGCGGAATTATCGCCGCTCGCGCTTGCTCTGGAATCTCTGGATTGGCCGGAGGACAAACCCCATTCCAAAGCCCTTAGGTATTCCAGAGACTCCCTCGCCGCGCAAAGGGGGCTAGGCTTCGGAAGTATTTCAACGCCGATCCATCCGGGGTATTTTATCTCGTCGAGGCTCTCGAGTATTGACGCAAAATCGATATTGCCTTTTCCGGGCGCAAGCCGGTTGCTGTCGGCAAAATGAATATAGCCAAGAATGTCCCCATACTCCTTCAGAGTCTTCGGCAAGTCCACGTCCTCAATGTTCATGTGAAAGAGATCGGCGTGGATTTTGAGGTTCGGAATCCCGAGCCTCCTGATGTAATCACCGATCTCGGCGCAACTAAACAGATAATTAGTCTCGTATCGGTTCATCTGTTCCAGAAGGATGGCGAGTCCATAGGAGCGCGCCTTGGCGCAGACGCGAACCAGACATTGGGAGAGCTTCTCCAAACCCTCATCATAGGAGTCAGCCTGATCCAGCGATCCACGGACCCTGCTCACGTTGACATCGGCTCCCAATTCGGCCGCGACTTCGATGATTCCTTCGAAGTCTTCGACGGCCCTTCTTCTGATTTCCCTATCCGGATGCGTGAAAGAGACATTGCCCATCGTATAC
>CAZRYP010000093.1:300-6580 GCA_964604295.1 uncultured Treponemataceae bacterium | reverse complement strand
ACATCTGGCCCGTCGATATCACGGGAATGGCCATTTTGTAACGACCGGCAAGTCCTCTCAATGCCTTGGCATCGACATTGTCCTTGTGATAAAGAGCCAATTCGATTCCGTCGTATCCTATCTCCGAAGCAGCTTTCAGGCTTTCTTCGAGCCCCCTGAATACAACCAGAGCCTTTGGATGACTTTCCGTGATCGTAGATGTGATGCAAAGCCTATGCCTTCTGTTCATATAATCCATAATTTTCCTTGATGACAGCCTCGAATTCCCTCAGGATTTCGGCGGGGGGCGACATGCAAGGTTCGGAGACTTTTGAGTTGCATATGCCGAGAATCTCGAGCGCTTTCTTTCTCATGATCACGCCGCGCAGGGAGGAGTTGATCTTCATGTTATAGCGGTTGACTTCATCGACCCGGCTTTGGATCTTCCGAACGCTCTCCCAATCCCCTTTAACGGCAGCTTCCCAGAGAGAACCCATCATGCGCGGAAAAACATTGCCTATCGATGGAACGAGGCCGTCGGCTCCAGCCATAAGGGAATTGAATGCCATCCTTTCATGGCCGCAGAAAACTTTCCAGTTCCGTCTTGCCTTCTTGAACTCAAGCAGGGCATTGAAATACTCCATTTCGCCTCCGGAATCCTTGATCCCGACGAGGAGAGGATGGTGCAGGAGTTGCCGGATTGTCTCGATATGGATCTGCGCGCCGACCGTTTCCGGCATATTGTAGAGAATTATCGGGATATCGCTGCTATCCAGAATCGAACGAAAAAAAGCGACCTGTTCGCCAACCTCCATTACCTTGAAGTAGAAGGGGAGCGTACTGACAAGGAAATCAGCTCCGCTTCGCTGCGCCAGCCCGGCCAGCTCCAGAGACTTTCGGGTTCCGCATTCACCAATGCCCACGCAGATGGGAATTTTGCCTCCCGCGGATTCCGTGACGGTGGCGATAAGACGCTTCTTCTCCGCGTCGACGAGTCTCGGGAATTCCCCTGTGGTTCCGAGGATGAAAATGCCGTTAACCGCGCCGGAGAGGAGATATTCCACAAGCTTGCGCAGCCCGTGAGAATCGACACGCTCCTGATCATCGAGCGGGGTCACAAGGGGGACGATGATCCCGCCCAAAGCGCCTGGAATTTTCATCATGGCTTTTCCCGTTTCCCGAGCTGACCGGACGGATGCCATTTTAGGTATTCCTCCTGGTCGATCCCCTTCCGGGCTTGCAGGATGACGCTGAGGTTCATCAGCATGAAAAGGCTTACCAGCATGCTGATCCTGGGCGGTTTGTTGAGATAATCACCCTCTCTTTCCACATGTACATCCAGATGCACATCCCCCATCCGGGCGATTTCCGACTCAGGAAAGCCTGTAACTGATATGATGCGCGTGCCGTTTCGTTTCAGTGTCTTCACCGTGGCCACAAGTTCGGCGACATTGCCGAAATAGGATATCGCCAAGACCACATCGCCTTTTTTTACTTGGCCAGCCGATCCGTGTGTAGCCTCGGTCCCGTCGAGAAAGTAGCATGGCGTCCCCGTGGAGGAAAACAAGGAAGCCATATAGTTGGCGACATGGTGCGGCTTCCCTATGCCGGTTATATGCAAGCGCCCGCCGCCCGCTTCCGCATCGGAAAGCAGCCGCAACGCTTCTTCGTAATAGCTCAGCGAAAAACGCTGCGCTGCGTCGGCGATCGCTTTGCTCGCCTCTTTGCCGAATATATCCGCGTGCGTTTCCAGCGATTCCATCATTTATATCCCCTTTGGCATTCAATGCATAAACGTCTGCGGCAGAAACATGACCAAGCTCGGAATATACGTTGTAAGGAGCAGGACCAGGATGAGGACACCGATCATGGGCAGCAATTCTTTGATGATTATTGCCAACGGAGTCCCCGAAATCCCGCTGGTGACAAATAGGAGCCCTCCATATGGAGGAGTCGAGAGTCCGATCATCATGTTCAGCACGATGACGACCCCGAAATGGACAAGATCGATTCCGAGGGCGCTGACCATGGGGAGTACTATCGGAATGAACACGAGGGTGATCGTGTTCACGTCGATGAACATGCCAAGAACAAGGAAGGCCAGGTTGATGAGAGCGAGAAAGATAAATTTATTCGTCGTTATACCGAGAAGTGCGGTCGCGACGAGATCCGGGATGCGTTCATAGGACACCACGAACGACATTCCGAAGGAGGCGGCGACGATTATGGAAATCGTCCCTGTCGACTTGATCGTCTCGAAGAGCATCTTGCCCAAGGATTTCAGATCGATGCTCTTATAGAAAAGGACGGAAATAAGGATGCCATAGAAGGCCGCAAGCGCTCCCGCCTCGGTAGGAGTAACGATTCCCGTATAGATGCCGCCGAGCAGTATGACGGGAGTGAGAAGAGCGGGAATCGCCTCAAAAGTCGAAGCCAGAAATTCCTTGAAGGTTCTGACCTCTCCCTTGGGGTAATGTCTTTTTTTCGAGATGACGGCGACATAGACCATCAAGGCCGCGGCTATCAAAACACCCGGAACCATTCCTCCAAGGAACAACGCGCCTATCGAGGCGCCGGACAACATCGAATACATGATCATCGGAATGCTGGGCGGAAATATGGGGCCTATTGTGGCGGAGGCGGCGGGGATCGCGCAGGAGAATCCATCATCGTAGCCCTGCTTTCTCATCGCCTCTATCTCCATGATTCCGAGACCGGAAGCATCGGCGAGAGCGGAGCCCGTCATGCCGGAGAAAATCAGGGAAGCCAAGACATTCACGTGTCCCAAGCCCCCATCGAGTCGTCCGACGAAAGCGTTGGCAAACATGAATATCTTGTCCGTCACCTTCCCCGTATTCATGATCTGGGCGGCAAATATGAAGAGCGGAACAGCGATCAGCAAGTACGAAGAGAACATATTCGTGACAATTTTCTCCGCGACAAGAAGAAGAGGAAGACCTTTCAGCATGCAATACACCGATACCGCGGTGATGAAGCCAAGAGGGATGGGAATGCGAAGGATGAATATGAGACAGAAAATTATTAGGAATGCCATGAGCGGGAAATTCATGTGCCGTTCTCCTTCTTTCCTGAAAGCCCGATATCAAGGATGATGTCATAAATTGTATGCCCCAGTATCAGGATGAAGAAAACCAGCACCGGACCGTAGCCAATGCTGAGAGGGATACGCAAGACGGATGACTTCTCGATGTGTATCGCTTTCAAATATTTGAAAATCGAAGGCAAGGGTACAAGAAAAGCGAAAAATACCAGGAAGTTGGAGGATAGACGGGCGATTCTCCTCATGGCTTCAGGAAGCTTGTCGTAGATGAGCGTGAATGCCACATGGCCATGGACTCTCCTGATATACCCGGCCGAAAGGAGCGTAGTCCATATAAAGGCCAAGCTCGTGAGTTCCTCCGGCCACATCAGCGGATTTTTCATGACATAACGGAAGAAAATCTGTACGACAAAGGTCAGAAAAAGACAACCGAAGGCGGCCATAGGAAGATAGATTTCCACAAAATCCAGCAAAAATTTAAGAGTCTTTTTCATCGTATCTTCTCTTGCTGATAAGAAATGAGCACCTCAAAATGAGATGCTCCGATGCTTCCTCGCTTAAGGTCAATCGACCATGGCGGATATTTCCTCGAGGAGATCCAGGTCCCAGGTCTTGGAAATTTCCTTGTTGCCCAGATAATAGTCCCTGGCATATTTCATCCAGACGCTCTTATCGATTTCATAGACGATGAGTCCTTTTTCCTTGAGTGTCGCAATTCCATTCTCTTCGATCCTTAGGTTTTCCGCGTCACAAAATTCCCTGCCCTTTTCGGCCGCCTTGCTGAGAATTTCCTGGTCTTCCTTGCTGAGGGATTGCCATTTTTTCTCGTTTATAACGGGCATGATCGTGTCGACCAGATGCCCAGTCAAGATCATATATTTCGTGACTTCATAGAATTTTCGAAGGAGGGTCGCAGGAATCGGATTTTCCTGCCCATCGACAGCGGAAGTTTTCAGCGCCAGATATACTTCAGAAATGGCGATCGGGGTTGGATTGGCTCCAAGAGCTTTGCCCATGGCTATCCAGGAAGGACTGTTCGCCATCCTGAGTTTGATGCCCTTCATGTCCGCCGGAACTTTCACGACTTTGCCGATATCTCTGAGATTGAGATTCCGGGTACCCATGTACCAGGCCGAAAGTGGCCGAACTCCAATTTTCTCTACTACCATCCCATTAATTTTCTTGCCGATATCACCATTCAGCACTTTGGTCATATGGGGATAGTCCTTGAAAATGTAGGCCGCCGAGAACATCGAAATGGATGGCACCAGCTCGGAAAACCAGCTGGGGCTTCCGTCTGCCATGTCCAGAGTCCCCATGCGAACACCGCTGATTTGTCCTTCCTGGGTGAAAAGCGTACCGTCCAGATGGACATCAATCGTAATGCGTCCGCCAGAGAGCCGCTTGGCTTCCTCGGCCATGACATGCGCAGCCTTCCCATGGGAAGCAGTCGACGCCGCTGTCGAGGAATACACAAGCTTTACTGGTTTGCCGCCGCCTGCCGCCGCAGGGGCGTCCTTTTGGCTTTGAGCGAAGAGTTGTCCGCCTAAAAACACGATGCACAACATGGCGACTATCGATTTTCCCATGATTGCCCCCTTTCGTCTTTCTACAGTTCAGATCAGGAATTAAAATCTCTGCAACCGGTTTCATTTTTAGTGTAGCGCGCAATTTTTTACCTGTCAAGTTTTTCCATGTCATCAGATTTTTATTTTTTCAGTCGTGCCGTGTTGAGACGGCAAGAATCGCGTATGATCAGCTCAGTCGGCAGGGTATGTCTTTCAGCCTGGAGCAGGGGGTCGCTTATCAAGGCAAGAAGAGCGCGTACCGCCTTCCTGCCCATCTCGTACTCCGGGACGCGAATGGTCGTCAGAGGCGGATCACAATATGATGCCAGATCGATGTCATCGAAGCCGGCGAGCGAGATGTCGTCGGGTACATTCAAGCCCGCTTCCTTGATGGCACGCAGGGCGCCCAACGCCATCGTATCGCTCGTCGCGAAGATCGCGCTGGGAGGATCCGCTGCGGACAGGACTGTCCTCGCCGCGATCCTGCCGTTTTCAAGGGTCGGCTCTGCCCCGACGACCAGGGAAGGATCCAGTTCGACGCCGTATTCCCGGAGAGCGTCCCTGTAGCCTTGGTACCGCATGCTCGCCCGCTTTACTTTTTCGATTGGCCCGGTTATCAGCGCGATGCGCCGGTGCTTCAACTCGAGGAGATGCCTCGTCATGCGATATGCCGCTTCCCTGTTGTCAAACCCGACAAAACTGATCTCGGGATCTTCGGCCATTTCCCAAATGACGACACAAGGCAATCCTGATTTTGAAAACTCCTTGACCAAACCCAACGTGGAATCAGTGACTCCCGTCAGGATCATTCCCGCGAGTCTACGCTGGCGGAAAAGATTCATATACCCGACCTCATCCTCCGCGCTGTAGTCAGTATTCGCGATCAACAATGCCAGATTGTGCAGATGGGCTTCCTGCTGGATGCCGCGAATCGATTCCGCGTGAATGGAGCTTTTTATCGTGGGAATGATGAGCCCGATGATGGATGTCTGCTTTTTAGAAAAGTCCGCCGCATTCACGTTGTAGACATATTTGTGTTCTTCCATGACCTTGAGGACCCGCTGCCGCGTGGATTCCTTCAGCAAGTCCGGCCTGTGGAGAGCGCGCGAAACCGTAGCCTTGGAGACGTGCGCCAGATCGGCGATTTCGGACATTGTGAGTTTGGTCATAATCTCTCAGCTATAGTACACAAAAGAAACCCTTGCAGAAAGTGGAAGAATATAGAAGCTTCCAATTAAATACCGGATCCCGAAGGCGCCGCTTTTCCCAACGCTCAGGCTCGCGCAAGGTTTTCGATAGTCAGGCTGACGGCGCCCCTGTTGTTCTCGACGAGTCCGGTGATCCACAGCGGGCCTTCGTCAAAGAGGAGGTGGCGAAATTTCCGGTAGGCGTCGGGAAAGAGCACGGCCTCGATGATGGCCGTCTCGTCCTCGAAGGAGACGAATTCCATAACCTCCTCCTGGGCGGTGAGGACGGGCTTGGCGGTGATGGGCCAGCCGAGGAGGCGGACGCGGCGTCCGATGCTGCGCCGCAGGTCGACGGCGCGGTCGCGGGAGGCGGCGAAGGCGCGCGGCCAGAGCTCGAGGGGGTGGGAGTCGAGGGTGGTGCCGAGGTACTTGAGCTCGGCCGCGCGCCGTTTCCGCGACGAGGCTTGTGGCGGAGCCTGGCCAGG
>CAZRYP010000093.1:0-290 GCA_964604295.1 uncultured Treponemataceae bacterium | reverse complement strand
CGAACAGCTCGCGGGGCGCGCCGGCGGCGCCCTCGCGCGACGCGCAGATGGAGAGGAGGGTCATGAGGGCCTGGGCGCGGCTTTGACCTGCGAGAAGGCTGTCGAAGGCGCCCGAACCCACAAGGGCTTCGGCGTCGATCCGCTCGAAGCGGTTGCGGCGCGCGAAAACCTCGACGGAAGCGTAGGGCCCCGCCCTGCCGCGCTCGGAGAGGAGGTCCTCGGCCAGTCCTTTGCCCAGGGATGACACCATGCAGAAGCCGAAGCGGATAGTGCCCTCCCCTCCCCGGCAG
>CAZRYP010000092.1:5814-8708 GCA_964604295.1 uncultured Treponemataceae bacterium | reverse complement strand
ACCTGGGGCAGCTTGTCGGGATGGACTCCCTTGAGCCCCACGGACCACGCGCCCATCCGCAATCCGTCCTCGAGGCCGAAGCCTGCCAGATCCTCGCCCAGCCCCGAATCGATGAGGGCTTTCCGCAGGGGGGAGGCGGGCGTCGCGGTGAGTATGTGGGCCAGGATAGAAAGACCCAGGCTGGTCTTCTGGTCGCCGTGGCCGGCCAGGGCCCAGTTGAGGGCTATCCAGGCCTTGGGTTCCTTGCCCTCGTATGTCCTCGTCAGCGCGACGGGAGCGGCGAAGGGCTTCTGGACACCCGGCAGGGATTCGACCTCGATGCGCGAATACGGCGCGAGCCACCTGTCCAGGAAGGCCAGCCTTTCCTCGGGATCGTCATCCCCGTAGAAGTAGATGAAGGAATTCGAGGGATGATAATACTTTTCATGGAAGGCCTTGAAGGTCGCGTAATCCAGCCGGGGAATGACTTCCGGGTCGCCGCCCGAATCCAGGCCGTAGGCGGTGTCGGGAAAGAGGGAACGGCGGCACAGGTCGTCATGGAGATCGTCGGGATCCGAGTAAGCGCCCTTCATTTCGTTGTAGACGACTCCCTTGTAGGCGAGCGAGCCGGTGTCGGGATCGACCTCGTAGTGCCATCCTTCCTGCCTGAAGGTATCCTCGCTGATGCGGGGATTCAACACGGCGTCCATGTAGACGTCGACGAGATTGTAGAAGTCCTTCCTGTTCGTGGAGGCCACGGGATAGACAGTCTTGTCGGGGAAGGTGAGGGCGTTCAGGAAGGTGTTGAGCGAACCCTTCATCAGTTCGACGAAGGGCTCCTTCACGGGATATTTCTTGGAGCCGCAGAGCACGGAATGTTCGAGTATATGGGCTATCCCGTCGGAGCGGGAAGGCGGGGTCCTGAAGCTTATGCCGAATGACTTGTTCTCGTCATTGTTCGCAAGCGAAAGGAGGCGCGCGCCCGTGGCGTTGTGACGGTAGAGCCGGGCAAGGGAGTCGATCTCGGGAACCGAGCGTTCCTCTATGAGGGTGAATGGCATTGGCAACTCCTGGTCGTATTCATGCGATGTCGACGAGACGGGCCTTGTCTTCGTACATGAGCCTGTCCAGCCTATGGAGGAAGATATCCAAATTCCCGTCCCTCTCCAAATCGAATACGGCCTTGCCGAGGCTTGCCGAGAGGGTGTAGGGCTTCTCGGGCGAATTGGCGGCTTTCATGTTGGCGAGGATCCTGGCGGCGACATCGTTCAGGATGGTCCTGCTGCCCGTTTCGAGGATGATTATGAACTCGTCACCGCCGTAGCGGGCGACGAAATCCGTCCTGCGCACGGAGTTCCTGAGTATCTGCGCGGTCTCGATCAGGGCCTGGTCGCCCGCGAGGTGGCCATGATTGTCGTTGATCTTCTTGAAGAAGTCCAGATCGAGCATGATCCCCGAAAAGGTCCGCTTCGCGTTGACCTTGCGCATGAGGGAGTTAAGGAATTCCTCGAGGCTGGAGCGGTTGAAGGCGCCTGTCAGGTAGTCGCTGTCGATCTGCCTGTTCTGGACGTTGATGAAGGTGAGGAGGACGGAGATAGCCGTGGTCGGCCAGAGAAAATTGGAGCCGTACATGAAATACTGGAGGCTGCCGCCGATGATCGGCATTATCGGGTAGAGGATCAGGTTGTAGAAGGATGGGGAGGAGATGGACTTTCTCCGCCTCATGAGGATATAGAGGGGCAGGAGCCCGAGGAAGGCGTTCGCCAGACTGAAGGCGCCCATCCATGGTCCCCGTGCGTAGACGTTGTCTTCGCCGATGGTGAAGAGAGCGCCCCCTGCCAGGGAGGCGAGGGCGAAGACGGCGCCGAGGACGGAGGCGGCTATCGCCAGCCGGAAGTATCCCGAGCTCTTGAGCGGCCGGGTAGGCGCAGTGAAATGGTCGACGTAGACCATGTAGAGGGCCATGGGCAGGAAGTGGAGGGCAAAATAGAAGGTATTGACGATGTAGAGAAGAACCCTGTTGAGTCGACCGGGTCTGCCGTCCAGGAGCCAGCCCGTCCCGTCGAGCATGAGTATGGCCATGAGGCTGATGATGATGTGGAGAAAGAGCCTGGCGTCTATGAAGCGCTGGTCCCTGCTCCTGAGTATGATGGAAGCCCCGACTACCGCGAGGACGGCGAGGGCGAAAAGATCGGTTTGGGCACGCAGGATTGATTCGAATGACATTTTAAGGCTTTGTGTTCCTTCGTGGTATGGAATGGGAAGATGTCGCGAATACCATTCTACCCAGGGCGTTGGCGATTGCAAGTCCCGCCGCGATGGCGAAGGCTGTCATGAGGGTCGCCATGATCAGGTCGACCGACCTGGACGATTCCCCTTCGAGAATGGAGAGCATCGTGTAGTACATGCCGCCCCCGGGCACGAGGGGGATGATGCTGGCGATCATGTAGACTGTCGCGGGGCGGGCACGGAACCATCCGGCGAGTTCGCTGTAGAGCCCGGCCGCGAGGGCGGCCAGGAAGGCCGCGAATGCCAGCGAACCTGTCTGCGGGATGATCTGGAAAACGGTCCAGCCTATGGCGGCCCCGCCCGACGCGAGAAGGACGTCGGCGGAGTGGAGACCGAAAAGGACCGAGAAGGCCGATGTGGCGCAGGCGGCGAAAAAGGGTCCCTTGAGGAAATCGATGAGGGAGGCGGGATCGGCGTTCATCCGAGGCCTCCGAGCTGGAGGAGTTTCCACATCGCGAATGTGCCGCCGGCGCCGGCCGAGATGGCCCCCGCGGCGATGAATGCGTCGGCTCCCCTCGCGATGCCCGCCACGAGGTCGCCCGCGATGCTGTCGCGTATCGCGTTGGTGATGGCCACGCCGGGCACGAGGAGCATGATGACGCCGATGATGGTCGTGTCGGGATCTA
>CAZRYP010000092.1:0-5796 GCA_964604295.1 uncultured Treponemataceae bacterium | reverse complement strand
GGGAATGCCGAGGGAATGGATGCCCAGGGAGGCGAAGGCCGCAAGCGCCCCGCCGGCGAGGCTCGTGAGGAATTCGGGCAGCTTGAGGCGCTGGAAGCCGAGGATGAGGAGGGACAGGGCGGCGCCGATGGCGGCGGCCGCGGCCGCGTCGGCCGGGCCGCCGCCAAAGAGCAGCGTGAAGAAGCCGGCCCCGACGGCGCTCGCCGCCATCCTGACCGCGGCGGGGCGCTCGCGCATACGTTCGACGGCGTCGAGTTCCTTCGTCGCCTCCAGGATGCCGATCCTGTCGGCCACGAGATCCTTCACCATCGTGTCGATCCGGGAGGCCTTCTCCAGATTCATCCCGCGCCGTTTGACCCGCCTCACGACGGACCTGACCTTGCCGTCCTCGCCCGTGAACGAAAGCATGAGCCCCGTGCTCGTCGCGAAGCACTCGGCTTCGGCGCCGCCCTGGCTGGTGATGATTCCCATGGCCGTATCTTCGGCGCGGTAGGTCTCACCCCCGCTTTCGAGCATGAGTCGGGCCGCGTCGGCCGCGAAAAGAAGCAGGTCTTCAGGCTGCATGGTCACCAATACTACTTCAGGCCGGGCATTCCATCAAGGAAGGTCCCGCCCGATCGGCGTGGCGGAATCGGCTTCGCCGGATTTCCGCCACGCCGTCGGGATCCTTCAGCGGCCCGACCGGCCCTTGCCCGAATCGCTGATCTCCACGAGTTCGAGGGGATAGGGCTCGAAGAGGATTTGCTCCAGGAGGTAGCCTTCCCCGAATCTCAAGGCCCAGGCGTAGATGAGACGGAGCAGGGCGCTGGCCGGTATCCTCTCGTCCCTGTACTGTTCGACGAGGTTGACGAAGAGTGCCCTTTCCGCGGGGGAGAGGGATTCGGAAAAGCCCCCGAACGCGTGCTGAATGACATTTATAAGCGAGGTGTATTTGGGCGGGGAGGCGAGGGCGCGGAGCAGGGCCGCCCTGTAGGCGGAGAGCACTTCCTTGAAAGGCAGCCTTTCCAGGTTGGCGACGATCCTCCCCATGACCCTCATCTCCTTCTGGTTGTGGAGCAAAAGGAAGAGTTTGTGCCTGGCCTGGAAGTCGACGAGGGCGCCCATGTCGCCCGAGCCTTCCACTTCGCGGAAGCGCGCGAGGGTCCACACCGCGCCCAGGAAATGCTCCCTTATGGTGAAGTTCCTGAGCCTGCCCTCATCCTCGACCGGCCTCCCGCCGGCTCTCTCCAGGACGGCCCCGCCGAAAATGCCCGCTCCGGCCTTGGCCCCCGATTCGGGCTTGAAGCTGTCGTAGACCTTCACGTCCTTCCATCCGCAGGAGGGCGACCTCGACTTGAGGATGAAACCGTCGACCGGCGGGAGGCCGGCGAGGCAGGCTTTCGACCATTCCCCCATCTCCTTCGCGAAGCGCTTGCCCGTCGCGGGCTGGTACAGTTCCGTTCCTTCCCCCTCCCTCACGACGCGAAGGGGGTCCCTGGGGCAGCCGAGTCCTATGCCCATCTCGGGGCAGTCATGTAGGAAATCGACGAGGCCGGAGAGCTTTCCGACGAAATCGTCGCGGATGATCTCCCCATTCCAGCGGCATGCCTCGAAACCCAGGCAGCGGGAGACGAAAAGGACGGGACGAAGGGCTTTCATGCGGTGCCTCCATGATGGAAGTATAGGTCGCACGCCGTTCCCGCGCATCCTCCCGGGAGAAAAACGCGCGTCGTGACGGCTCGGTGCGGCATGCCGGCCCGGAGCGTCGGGCCAACCAAAAAAGATAAATATTTATCGTAATATATTGGACGATTCGGCAAGCCCGCGTTATATTCTCACCGAGCGATCCGAGCATCTTCGCGCCCGCGAGGGGCGAGTGCTGCGTCGCCCGAACACGCCGCCTCGCATGAGGGACGTACCATATCGGTTCCGGAGACTTCCATGAAACTCACCCGCGCACTCCTCATTCCCCTCATCCTTCTCGCGTCGTCCTGCGTCGTCGCCCTTCCACTCAACGGCGTCGTCGGAAACGGAAGGGTTGTCGCCGCCGCCCTGCCTGTTTCGGGCTTTTCCGCGGTGAAGAACATGAGCTCGGCCAGAGTTCTTCTCAACCGCGGCCCGAGCTCCTCGGCGACGGTGAAAATCGACGAGAATCTTGTCGAGGAGCTGGACATCCATGTCCAGAACGATGTCCTCATAATCGGCCTGCGCCCCGGCAGGAGCATCTACCGCTATACCGAATTCACCGTGACGGTCTCCCTCCCCACCTTGAGGGAGATAGGCATCTACGGTTCCGGGGATATAGCCGCCGCCGAGACCTTCAGGGGGCAATCCATCGCCCTTGGCATCTACGGCTCGGGCAGCATATCCGGGAATTTCGAGTACGGATGCGTGTCGGCCCTGATCAAGGGTTCGGGCGACATCAGGGCAGTCGGCTCGGCCGATCGCCTCGAAGCCGACATCGAGGGCTCGGGCGATATTCTGGCCAGCGGCCTGAAGGCGGAGAGCGCCATCGTCAGGGTGAACGGCTCCGGATCCTGTACCCTCACGGTGGAGGAAGCCCTCGACGCCAGGATCCACGGTTCGGGTTCCATCTACTATTACGGATCTCCCATGATATCCCAGGTCGACGCCGGATCGGGCGGCCTCAGGAAGATAGGCTTCTGAGCGGGTCTGCCCGCGCCGCGTTTTCGCGGCGCGGGCATCTACCTTTCGGGACGCCGAAGGCTTATCATGGAACCGGGCATCGGGAGTCGTCCTGCCCCGGTGACAAAGGATTCCATCGGTGATATTCCTTCGCTCCATCCTGTTTCTGACAGGCGCCATCTTCGGCGTACTCTTCTTCTACTGTCTCGCGCACAGGAGGAACCAGTTCTCCGCGCTTTTTTCCCTGATGTCGCTGGCGGTCATAATCTATGCCGTCGGCTATGCCTTCGAACTGGGTGCCAGGGATATAGAGGAGATAAGTTTCTGGCTGAAATTCGAATACTTCGGATTGCCCTTCATCCCGGCCTTCTGGTTCATATTCGCCTATAAATCCCATTTCAAGAAGGATCCTCCCCCCCACGGCTATTTTGTCCTTCTCATCATACCCCTCCTCACGATCTTCCTCAGCGCCACCAACGAATACCACCATCTCCATTACAGCTCCATCTCTGCGATTTCGGTGGACGGACAGCTGATCGCGCTGCTCGGAAAAGGTCCCTGGTACTATGTGTTCGTCGCCTACTCGAACCTCACGGTAGCCTTGAGCCTCGTGGTCTTCTTCATTCAATGGAAGGCCTCGAAGCTGGGAACGGCCAGCCGGGCATTCTGGATGTTCCTGGGCGCGGCCTGCGTGGCGGTCTTCGAGACCCTCTATCTCCTCGGCTTGGCGCCTTACGACCTGGACCTCACCGCCTTCGGCCTTTTCGGGGCGGCGCTGTTCCAGGCAGTCGCCATCGTGCGCTACGATTTTCTCAAGTCGGATGAGCTCGTCAAGGACATCGTGTTTTCCGGCATAAGCGAAGGGATACTCATCCTCGATGCCCAGGACAGGATTTCGGACTACAACAAGGCCGGCGGCGGCCTCTTCCCATGGCTACTTCCCGATGCCCTCGGGAAGAGGCTGGACGAATTTCCCGACGGAGCGGCGATGGAAGCCGCCGCGGAGAGGAATAAAAGGATGAAGCTGCGGGTGGGGCAGAGGACCCGTTATTTTGAGGCGAAGATGACGAAGCTCCTCGACGGCGGCAAGGCCGTGGGCAAGGTCTATATGTTCAAGGACGTGACGGCTCTCCACAGGATTCTTTCGCGGCTCTACCGTCTTGCCAATTACGACACGCTCACGAAAATCTTCAACCGCCGCAGGTTCTTCGACGAAGCCGAGAAGGAAGTGTCCCGCGTGCAGCGCTACGGCGGAAGGCTCGCCCTCCTCATGATCGACCTCGACCTTTTCAAGGACGTGAACGATATGCACGGCCATCAGGCAGGTGACGCCGTGCTGGAGGCTGTGGCGGAAACCTTGAGGCGGAGGGTGCGGAGCACCGATATCCTGGGCAGGTACGGCGGAGAGGAGTTCGTCGTCGTGCTCGCGGCCATGGACCCCGGGAAGGCGCTCGAAATCGCGGAAGACCTGAGGAAAAGCATCGCGGATCTTCGGGTTTCACATGGGGGAACCGTCATCTCCACCACGGTCAGCATAGGCGTCGCGAACACGGCGGCGGAGGGCGGGGAGATCGCCCTGGAAAGGCTTCTCCTGGACGCGGACCGGGCACTGTACAGAGCCAAGAGGGAAGGCAGGAACAGGGTCTGCGTCTGGAGGGACGAAGCTCAGTAATTCCTGGCGAAGATGGCTCTGTGCCTTGCGGGTGCCCCGCAGAGCGCGCAGCTTCCCTGGACATCGTCCTGGCGATCCAGAGGCATGCAGCGCAGCGTGGCCTTTACCTTGGCCTTCAGACCGGCTTCGCATTCGGCAGAACCGCACCAGGGAGCCTCGGCGAAACCGCCATGGGCGTCGGCGGTTCCCATGCCCTCGGCCCCGAAGAAATCCATAAGTTCCTTGTTGGTCTCGATCCGTACCGTATTCGCTTCCTTGAACGCCTTGGCGCGCTCGTAGAGCGAGGTCTGTATGCTGTCCAGCGTTTCCTTCACCGTGGCGACGGCCTCGGCCGCCGGCACGAAGGTTTTTACGCCCGTATCCCTGCGGACGAGAACGATTTTCTCTGCCTGCATGTCGCGCGGACCTATCTCGATCCTCACGGGCGTACCCCTCATCTCCCACTCCGCGAATTTCCATCCGGGGCTCGACGAGTCGTCGCTGTCGAGCACGGCGCGGAGGCCGGCAGCCTTCAGCGCGGCGAGGGTTCTTTCGGCGTAGCCGAGGACGGCCGTCTTGTTGTCGTTTTTGTAGATGGGCACGATCACCACTTCTTCCGGGGCGAGGGAAGGCGGCAGGACGAGGCCCTTGTCATCCGAATGGGTCATGATGACGGCGCCGACGAGACGGGTGGAGACGCCCCAGCTCGTGGCCCAGACATAGTCGAGGCCGCCCTCGCGGGTCTGGAATTTGACGTCGAAGGCCTTCGCGAAGTTCTGGCCGAGGAAATGGCTTGTTCCTGCCTGGAGGGCTTTCTTGTCCTGCATCATGGCTTCGATCGTATAGGTGCGGACGGCGCCGGCGAATTTTTCCGAATCGCTCTTGAGCCCGGCCACGACGGGGATGCAGAGGTAGCGTTCCACGACATCGCGGTAGACTTCGAGCATGCGCAAGGTTTCCTCGACGGCTTCGTCCTCGGTTTCATGGGCGGTGTGCCCTTCCTGCCAGAGGAACTCGCTTGTCCTGAGGAAGAGGCGGGTGCGCTTCTCCCACCGCAGGACATTGGCCCACTGGTTTATGAGGAGGGGAAGGTCCCGCCAGGACTGGATCCATTCCTTGTATTTCGACCAGATGATGGTTTCGCTCGTAGGGCGGATGCAGTAGGGCTCCTCGAGTTCCTCCCCGCCGCCGTGGGTGACGATGGCCAGTTCGGGCGCGAAGCCCTCGACATGCTCAGCTTCCTTCTTGAGGAAGCTCATGGGTATGAGGAGGGGGAAATAGGCGTTCTGGTGTCCGGTTTCCTTGAAGCGCCTGTCGAACTCGTCGCGTATGCGCTCCCATATGGCATAGCCCCGCGGCCTTATGACCATGCTCCCTTTCACCGGCGAATAGTCGGCGAGTTTCGCGTTGAGGACAATGTCGATGTACCACTGGGAGTAATCGACTTCGCGGGGAGTGATCTTTTCGGCCATGGCTCACCTCGAATGGAAATATGATGAGGAACTATACAGAAAAAGGCA
>CAZRYP010000091.1:8306-8780 GCA_964604295.1 uncultured Treponemataceae bacterium | reverse complement strand
TGCCCGACTGGCAGGGGGCGCAGTGCCCGCAGCCGGCCACGAAGGGCATGGTGACGCGCTCGCCGCGCTTCCAGTTCCTGATGCCCTTGCCCACCTCGACGATGGTGCCCGCGAGCTCGTGCCCCGGGACGTGGGGCAGCCTGATGTCCGTATCGTGACCCTGCCAGCCGTGCCAGTCGCTCCTGCAGATGCCCGTGGCATCCACGGCCAGGACGACGCCGTCCTCGGGAACCTGGGGGTCGGGAACTTCGGCGATGGCGATGGGGGCGCAAAACCGGGTAAATATGGCTGCTTTCATTGCGTTTTCCTCTTGAAGCCACTATAACCGCAGTATGGTACGCTGCCAATACAAAACGTATCGGAGAAGACATAATGGATAGCCGAGAGCAGAAATCGCGTCGAATGTCCGGATACCTTTTCGCCCTGGGCTCCACAGCCATCTGGGCGGGGAATTTCGCCATAGCCCGCGCCCTC
>CAZRYP010000091.1:0-8296 GCA_964604295.1 uncultured Treponemataceae bacterium | reverse complement strand
GCCCTCAACCAGAGCATCACGCCCATAACGCTGGCTTTCCTGCGATGGACCGTGGCCGCCGTCGCGATCCTTCCCTTCGCCCTCAAGCACCTCGTCGCCGAAAAGGCTCTGGTCCGGAAGCATTTTCCCTATATCCTCATCACGGCGGCCCTGGGGATCACCCTGTTCAACACGCTCATCTACTTCGCGGGGCGCAGCACCACCTCCGTGAACATGTCCCTCATCTCCATCACCTTCCCGATTTTCATCATCCTGCTCTCGAGGATTTTTTACGGAGAGAAAATCACCCTCAACAAAGTTGTCGGTATCGTCCTCGTCATCGCGGGCGTCCTGATACTGATAACCAAGGGCAGGCTTGCGAGCCTTCTCTCCATATCCTTCGCTCCCGGCGACGCCCTCATGCTTCTGGCGGCCCTCACCTTCGCGGTCTATTCCATTCTCCTGCGCCGTAGACCCAAGGCGATGAGTCTCTGGACCCTCCAGGCTTCCACCTTCATCGTGGGCGTCATCCTCCTTTTCCCCTTCTTCCTCTGGGACAGATCGACCGCGCCCGCCGTCCAGGTCAACACCGGACTTATCCTCGCCATCCTCTACATCGGAGTGCTCGCCTCTCTCACGGCCTTCGTGATCTGGAACAAGGCGATAGAGCGGGTAGGGGCTTCCCGGGCGGCGATGGTCTATTATTCCATGCCCCTCATCAGCGGAATCCTGGCTTTTTTCGTCCTCGGCGAGCGCATAGGACTGGTCCATCTCTACAGCCTGCTGCTCATCGTGCCCGGGATTCTCGTGGCGAATCGGGGAAATTGATTTTCAATGCCATGAGATAGAATGCCGCGGCGATGGGCAGCCGGAATCCGGACTCAGGCGGCGCTGGCCGACACGTGAGGCGATTCCGCTTGACTCCTCCTGCCGAAAATGTAATCCTATGGCGCATCATGAATACCTTGAAAGCATTGAAGCATCTGATTCCGGCTCTCCTCCTTGCGGCTCTTCCCCTGGCCGGTTTCGCGCAGGCCATAAATCCGGCATCGCTCGCGGGCACCTGGAAGGGCAGCCTGGACCTCCCCGGCCAGAAACTGCCGATCGTCTTTCATATCGCCTTTGCTGATGGACAGCTTTCCGCAACCTGGGATAGTCCAAGCCAGGGAGCCATGGGACTCGGGACCAAGTCCGTCGCTTTTAAAGGCTCGACCATCACGATAGACATACCCACGGTCGGAGGCGACTACACAGGGACGCTGGATCCTAGCTCGAACCTCTTCAAGGGTACCTGGAGGCAGGGCGGGGGAAGCCTGGCGCTGGACCTCGAGCGTGACCTGACGGGCGCGGTGGCCGCCGGTCCCGCACGGCCGCAGAACCCTGTCGGTCCTTACCCCTACACCACCCTCGATGCGACGATTTCAGGCGGGGCCGACGGCCTCACCCTTTCGGGGACTTTTGCGATCCCCGCGGGCGCCGGTCCCTTCCCCGCACTTGTCCTCGTCTCGGGTTCAGGCCCGCAGGACCGCGACGAAACCATCATGGGGCACAAACCCTTCCATGTCGTCGCCGATTACCTGGCGCGCCGCGGCATCGCGGTATTCCGCTACGACGACAGGGGCGTCGGCTCCTCCACGGGCGATTATGCCTCGGCTACCACCCTGGATTTCGCCGCCGACGCTCAGGCCGCCCTCGCGTGGCTCGCGGCCCGCGGCGAGGTGGATCCCGGCCGCGTCGGCATCGCGGGCCACAGCGAGGGCGGCCTCATAGCCCCCATCGTGGCCTCCCGCGACAGGACCGCCCGCTTCATCATCCTTCTGGCCGGCCCGGGCATGAAGGGCTCCGATCTTCTCTTCCTGCAGAGCGCGGCCATCGCGAGAGCCTCGGGAGCCACGGAGGCGCAGATCGCCGAAGTCAATGCCATCAACGCCACACTCTACGCGGCCGCCGTCGCTCCGGGAAGCGAGGCGGAATCGGCGGCACGGGTCAAGGCGATGTACAAGCAATTCCTGGACGGGCATCCCGGATTGACCGAAGCCGACAGGCAAAAGGCCATGAATGAATTCGAACCTCAAGTAGCAGGTCTTGCTACTCCCTGGATGCGCACCTTCCTCGCGCTCGATCCCGCGCCCTTCCTGGCCAAGGTCCCGGTCCCGACCCTGGCCGTCATCGGCGGCGTCGATCTTCAAGTGCCGCCCGAGGAAAACCTGGCGGCCATAAAGGAAATCTTCAAGGAGTCAGGGCATTCGGATCTGCTTACCGCGCGTCGCCTCGAGGGCTTGAACCATCTTTTCCAGCACTCTGTGACGGGGCTCCCCTCGGAGTACGCTTTCATCGAGGAAACCTTCGCTCCGGAGGCGATGGCTCTCATGGCGGAATGGATACATGCCCTGCCGCGCTGAAATCCGGCCAGGGCCGCGGCCCGCCGCGCGGCCTTCCCTGATTTAACCGATTTCTAACGGGACATTACCGAATACCTCACGATTCTCCTCTATGTTTGCACAAGCCGGAGGGGGCGGGGCCTTAAAGGCCAGCCCCGACATCCGGCACAGCAAGACTTCAGGAGGAAACGATGAAGAAAAGGATACTGGCGACCCTGCTCGCGTTCCTGGCCGCGGCCGTTTTCGCGCAGGGCAAATTCGCCTGGGTCGATTCCCTTTCCGACGACAAGGACGGGATCCTGCCCGGCGTCAATCCGTCCAAAGTGACCGGTTCCATCATCACCGCGGGCTCTTCGACGGTATTTCCCCTTTCGGAAGCCATCGCCGAACGCTTCGCCAAGGAAGGCTTCGCCGGCCAGGTGACGATCGACTCCATAGGATCGGGCGCCGGCTTCGAGCGCTGGGCCAAGGCGGGCGAAACCGATATCGCCAACGCTTCCCGCGCCATAAAATCGAGCGAAAAGGAATCAGCCGCAAAGCTCGCGACCCCAAGGACCCCCATCGAGTTCCGCGTAGGCACCGATGCCTTGGCCGTCGTCGTGAGTTCGAAAAACAGCTTCGCGAAGGACATCACGGTGGAAGAGCTGGGCAAGCTTTTCTCGACGGCGACCTACTGGTCCGACGTCCGTTCTTCTTGGCCCAGGAAGGAAGTGAAGCGCTTTTCGCCCGGCACCGATTCGGGCACCTTCGACTACTTCGTCGAGCATGTGTTCAAGACCAAGAAAGAACCACTCCTCAGCGCCAAAAACCTCCAGCTCTCCGAGGACGACAACGTCCTCGTGCAGGGGGTGGCGGGCGATGAATACGCGGTGGGATACTTCGGATTCGCCTACTACGTCGAAAACAGGGGCAAACTCAAGGCGCTCGCGGTCGATGGGATCGCGCCCTCGGGCGAGACGGTGGACGCGGGGACCTATCCCCTCTCCCGCCCTCTCTTCCTCTACTCCGACGCGCGGATCATCAGGGAAAAACCCCAGGTCGCAGCCTTCCTCACCTACTATCTCACCTACGTGAACGACCTGATCGTGAAAGTGGGATACTTCCCCGCCCCGGCCGCGGCCATGAAGGCTTCCAAGAGCGCCCTCGCGGCGGCCATGAAAGGCCGGTACTGATGCCTGAGGCTTTTCCCGCACGCGGCCTCGCCCGGCCTCCCAGGCCGGGCGAGGCCGTCATCAAGGCCTTCCTCTTTTCCTGCGCCGCCTTCTCCATCCTCACGACGGCGGGCATCGTCCTCATCCTGGGCAAAGAGACCTTCTCCTTCTTCAAGGAAGTGTCCATCGTCGAGTTCCTCACGGGCAGCCTTTGGCAGCCCGCCATCGGAAAATTCGGCATCCTGCCCCTGGCTTCGGCCACCCTCGTGACGAGCCTCATCGCCATGGCCGTAGCCCTCCCCCTCGGCCTCATGGTGGCCGTCTATCTTTCGGAATACGCACCCTGGGGCGTGAGGCAGTTTCTGAAGCCCGCCCTCGAGGTGCTCGCCGGCATACCCACCGTGGTCTACGGCTATTTCGCCCTCTCCACGGTGACGCCCCTCCTGCGCGGCATGATCGGGCAGGATCGTTTGCAAGTCTACAATATGCTTTCGGCAGGGCTCGTGATGGGCATCCTCATCCTTCCCCTCATAGCCTCGATGTGCGAGGACGCACTCTCCGCCGTGCCTCGCGCCATGAGGGAAGCGGCCTACGCCACCGGCGCCACCAAGCTGGAAGTGACGACCCAGGTGGTCGTCCCCGCCGCGTTCTCGGGTCTTGCGGCGGCCTTCATCCTCGGCCTCTCGCGGGCCGTGGGCGAGACCATGATCGTCGCCCTCGCCGCCGGGGCCGGACCCAACCTCACCCCCAATCCCCTGAAATCTGCCGAGACCATGACGGGTCATATCGTCAGGATATCGGGTGGGGACCTCTCTTACGACACGATCGACTATTCGAGCCTTTTCGCCATAGCCGCCACCCTCTTCGTCATCACGATGATCCTCAATCTCATCTCCCGCCGCATCGTGGGCAAGCGCAGGGAGGTGTATGAATGAACGGTGTGCATGCGGAAAACCTGGGCGAACGGAAAGCCAGGGCGGCACGCTGGGGCACGGCCTTTCTTATCGCCACGGCGATTTCCGTCCTCTTCCTCGTCATCCTCGTGCTCTCGATCGTCTCGCAGAGTTTCGGCTATGTCCTCGTAACCTCGGAAGTCGATCCCGCCAGCCTGGCCAGGGAAGGCGTCGCCCTGGAAAATCAGGGAGTTCCAGCTCTCATCGAGACGCTCAAGGAAGGGCTTACCCGTCGCCACCTTGCCGCCCTGGAAGAAGCCAAGCCCCTGGAATCCAGGAGCAGGGAGGAGCTCCTTGCCCTCGTGATGATGGAGATCGTCCAGGAAAGACCCGCGCGGACCTGGACTCTCGCGCAGAGCGTCTTCCAGCGCAAAGCCATATTTGACTTCAGGGAAAGCGATTTTCCCGACGGGAGGCTGTATTTCCGCTCCTGGCTGCGGGCCGGCCTCCTCACGAATCCCCAGTCGAGCTCGGCCCTGGACTCGGGCCTCCGCGGCGCGGCGATCGGCTCCCTTGCCACGATTCTCCTCACCCTCCTCATCGCCTTTCCCCTCGGCGTGGCCGCGGCGGTCTGGCTGGAGGAATATGCCGCCGACAACGCGGTGAACCGCTTCATACAGCTCAACATCTACAACCTGTCCGGCGTGCCCTCGATCATCTACGGCATGCTGGGCCTGGCCGTCTTCGTGCGCTACCTCGAGCCTCTGACCTCGGGCGTCCTCTTCGGCGCGGCCGAAAAAGGCGCCGCGAGCGGGCGGACCATCCTTTCGGCTTCCCTCACCCTCGCCCTCCTCGTCCTTCCGGTGATCATCATCAACTCCCAGGAAGCCCTGCGCGCCGTGCCCCAGTCGCTGAGGAAGGCCGGGCTCGCCCTGGGCGCCACGAAATGGCAGACGATCTGGCACCATGTGCTTCCGGCCGGCGCCGACAGGATCCTCACGGGCACCGTCCTCGCCATCTCCCGCGCCCTCGGCGAAACGGCCCCCCTCGTCGTGGTGGGGGCTTCCACCTTCCTCACCATCGATCCGGTGAGCCCCTTCTCGCGCTTCACCACCCTTCCAATCCAGATCTACCAGTGGACCTCCCGACCCCAGGGAGAGTTCAAGAACCTCGCCGCCGCGGCGATCCTCGTCCTCCTTGTCCTACTTCTGACCCTCAACGCGACGGCCATAATCCTGCGCAACCGCTTCAGCGCGCGACGGAGAACGAACACATGAATCCTGAAATTGCCCTCGACGTGCGGAACATGACCATCGAGTACGCCGACGGCCACATAGGCGTGCGCGACCTGACGATGGGCTTCGCGAAACATTCGGTGACGGCCATCATCGGTCCTTCGGGCTGCGGAAAGAGCACGGCCCTGCGCGCCTTCAACCGCATGAACGAGCTCATTCCCGACACGAAGACTACGGGCCAGGTGCTCTTCCACGGTCTCAACATCTACGACGCCGCGGTCGACGCGGTCCAGGTGCGGCGGAACATAGGCATGGTCTTCCAGAAGCCCAACCCCTTTCCGAAAAGCATCTGGGAAAATATTGCCTGGGGAGCGCGTATCAACGGCTGGACTGGCGACATGGACGAGCTGGTCGAATCCAGCCTGAGGCAGGCTGCCCTCTGGGAAGAGGTGAAGGACAAGCTCAAGCGTAGCGCCTACGCCCTCTCCGGAGGCCAGCAGCAGAGGCTCTGCATCGCGCGCGCCCTGGCCCTCAAGCCCGAGATACTCCTCATGGACGAGCCGACGAGCGCCCTGGATCCCCTTTCCACGGCCAAGATAGAATCTCTCCTGGAAGATCTCAAAAGCCTCTATACTATCATCATCGTGACGCACAACATGCAGCAGGCAGGCCGCGTTTCGGACAACACGGCATTCTTCCTCACGGGCGACCTGGTCGAATACGCTCCCACCAGGCAGCTCTTCGTCACGCCAAGGGACGAGCGCACGGAGCGCTATATCTCGGGCCGTTTCGGCTGAGAATTTTTGGGTTCGGCATTCGCAAAGCCGGAGACAGGATGAAGCGATGACAGAAAGGACAAGACTGACCGTGGACCTCGCGAAGATCGACGAGGCCGTCACCCTCATAGCGGCCAAGGCGGAGGAGGCTCTCCTCAAGGCTTCGCTCGCGATCCGGAACCAGGACATGGACTTGGTGAAGGAGGTGAAGCGGGGCGACGCGGCAATCGACCGCCTCCAGGTGGAGATAGAGGACCTGGTGGCCGCGGCCCTCGCCACCCAGCAGCCCGTGGCGGGGGATCTCAGGATCCTCGTGGCCGCGTCCAAGATCGCCGGCGACTACGAGCGCGCGGCCGACTACGCGGTGCATCTGGCCAAGGCCACGGGCAAGTTCGCGGGGGAGCCCAAGTCCCGCATGATCGAGCGTCTGGCCCATATGGCCGAGATAGACGGGACCATGATGCGGGATACGGCCAGGGCCTTCTGCAACCGCTCGGTCGAGCTGGCATTGAGCGCGGCGGCGATGGATGATATCGTGGACGGGGAGCACAAGGCCGTCATCGCCGATGTGCTCGCCATGATGCGCGAAAGACCCCAGGAAGCCGAGAGGGCGGCCAAGCTACTCACCACTTCGGGCTACCTCGAGCGGCTGGGCGATCATATGACCAACGCCTGCGAGGATATCGTCTTCATGGTGAAGGGCACGAGGGTGGGGCTGAATGACTGAGGAGGCCTGAAGCTATGGATAGCCCGATGATCCTCATCGTCGAGGACGACCCCGATATCGCCGAACTTCTCGCCGTCTCCTTCCGCAAGGAAGGCTGGCCGAGCCTCCACGCCGAAAACGGCGAAAAGGCCCTGGCCCTCATCGGGGAGAACGAGTTCAGCCTCTGCGTCCTCGACCTCATGCTCCCCGGCATGGACGGCCTCGCGGCGCTTCGCGCCATGCGCTCGCGCCCCAAGGGGGCCGATCTTCCCGTCATCATCGCTTCGGCGCGCGGGGAGGAGGCCGACATCGTCGCCGGCCTCGATCTCGGCGCCGACGACTATATAGCCAAGCCCTTCAGCCCCAAGGTCCTCGTCGCCCGGATACGTTCCCTCCTGAGGCGCGCCGAAATGACGGCGGCGCGCGGCGGGGCGGAGGCGCCCGGGGAAGGGCGGCTGGAAGAGGAAGGGATCCTCCTCGATCCCCTGCGCCATGAACTGTCGGTCCATGGACGGCCCGTGGAGCTCTCGGCCACGGAATTCGCCTTCCTCGAGCTCTTCATGCGCGAACCGGGCCGGGTGTTCACGCGCTCCCAGGCCATCGCGAGAGCCAAGGGCGAGGACTACCCCGTCACCGACAGATCGCTGGACGTCCATATCCTCTCGCTCAGGCGCAAGCTGGGCGAGGCAGGCGCCCTCATCGAGACGGTGCGCGGCATAGGGTACCGATTCAGGGGAAGGCTGTGAGGGACAGCCTCTTCGCCAGGAGCCTGGCCGTGGTGTCGGCGGCTGTCCTGGCAGCCGCTGTCGTCGTCCTGGGCCTGAGCCTGTCGATCGCCGAAAAGACCTATGTGCGATCGAACGCCGAGGGTCTCGAGAGGGCGGCTCTGGCCGCCGCCGCCTTCCTGCCGCCGGCCTGGACCGACTCTGCCGGCCCCGGGGCGGCGGCGGCCTTCTGCGCCCGGGCGGCCGAGGGCTCGGGCTACAGGGTTACGCTGATCGACGCGTCGGGAAGAGTGGCCGGCGATTCGGGCGCCGACCCCGCCTCGATGGACAACCACGCGGGCAGGCCCGAGGTCGCCGGAGCCCTCGCGGGCAAAGCCTCCTGGTCCAGGCGCCTCTCCGCCACCACGGGCGGGTGGATGCTCTACGCGGCCATACCTCTGCGCGGACCTG
>CAZRYP010000090.1:4246-8781 GCA_964604295.1 uncultured Treponemataceae bacterium | reverse complement strand
GGGGAGAAGGAACTGTCCCGCCGTCAGACCCTCGGTCTTCCGCCTCTTCACCGCGCGGCTCCCCCCGATGCGGCGTTGCGGCGGCGGAGGAGGCTCTGGGCCGTGATCTCGTCGGTGACGAGGACATTGCACCATTTGCCCGCCAGGGCGCCTTCGATCGCCTCCAGCTTCTGGGCGCCTCCGGCGAGGGCTATCGAGAGCCTCATCGTCCCGAAGGCCGATTTCGGCACGGCCAGGGTGCGGGATTCCAGGAGCTGATCGCATATTTCGCCGCGCGCGTCGAAGAAATGCCCGGCGATGTCGCCCACCGCCTTTCTCGCGCGGAGCTCGTCCAATATTCGCGGGCTCATATAGCCGGTCTGATAGAGGGACGATTCCTGGTTGATGCTCCCGATTCCGAAGATGCCCACCGTCGCGCGTTGCGCGATATCGAATGAATTCCTTATTCTCGTGTCGGCCATGATGGAATTCAGGATCTCGGGGGAATCCACGAGCATGGGCGCGGCCAGGGAGCTCGTCCTGGCCTTGAACACGGCGGCGATCTTGGAAATTATGAATTCCGCCCTCGTGGAGAAATCGGCTACGTCCATGCTCCCGTTGAGCTGGCAGATGGTCAGGTCCTTGACCCCGGTGTTCTTGAGGTTTTTCGCGCAGGCGTAGACGGTGGAGCTCCAGGACACGCCCAGCACATCCCCGTCGCCCACGTTCTGCTCGACGAAACCCGCCGCGTATTCGCCGATGGCCTCCTTGATGAGGTCGTCGACATTGAGGTTCACCGGGGCTATGACCGCGGCTTTGAGGCCGAAGGCCGTTTCCAGCTCCAGTTCCTGTTCGGCGAAAGTGACTTCCGTGGGGGAGTTGATCTTGAACTGCACGATTCCGAGGTCCCGCGCGCGCCGCAGGTGGCGGGAGACGCTCTGCCGCGAAAGCCCGAGCCGCTTCGCGATCTCGTCCTGGTCGAGATCCTTCAGATAATAGAGCATGGCGATCTTCACGACCTGCCGTTCATTGTATCTCATCTCGTCTCCAAACTGAGAATATCCTCAGTTGATGGTCTTATGTAACATTTAACCGTGAAACGTAGTATAGATAGTTCTTTTATTTCTGTCAACTTTGTTGTGACGGGTCGCGGAATTCCGGGCGCCGTCAACATTGGGGAGCATCGTAAAAAATTGTTGTTGACAAATCCGGGATAGACATTTACCATTACATTAGTTCATACGCTGAGCATTTGCTCACTTTAAGAAATCAACCACGTATTCGCTCAAGGAGGATGCTATGAAAAGACTCTCGTGGGTCGTCGCGCTCGCGCTGATTGCCTCGTCCCTGGCCTTCGGCCAGGCTCAGAAAGTCCAGAAGCTGGTGTTCTACCGTCTGTCGGCGGCATCGCACGACACCTACTGTCTGCCGCTGATCGCGGCGTTCGAGGAGGAAAACCCCGACATCAAGATCGAATCCGTCGTGGTGACGAGCGGCGGATACGAGGCGCTGGCGAGCAAGGTCCTCTTGGCCTGCGCCGCGGGCACCCCGCCCGACTTCGCTATGACAGGCTATTCCCTCATCAAGACGATGGTGGAAAGCGGCAACTCCGTGGCGCTGGATCCCTTCATGAAAAAGGACGCGGACTTCGACGGCAAGAGCCTCTTCCCCGCCATGCTCAATCTGGGCAAGGTCGAAGGCAAGCAATACCTCATACCGCTGGGGACGAGCACGCCGATCATGCTGATCAACAAGGACCTCTTCCAGAAAGTGGGGCTTGACGCCGACAAACCGCCCCGCAGCTGGGCGGAAGCCGAAGCGGCCTCGAAGATCCTGAAGGACTCAGGCTACATGGGATCGCTCTGGGGCTGGTCCATCACCGGAAACTGGATCTTCCAGACCCTGGTGGAAAACTCGGGAGGCATGCTCGCCAACGCCGACGCCTCCGCGCTCATGTTCAACCAGGAGCCCGGCCTCAAGACCATGACCTACCTCCAGGACCAGGTGAAGAAAGGCTACATGCCCGTGACGGACCAGACCCTGGCGACCTTCGCCGCCGGGAAGCTCGGGATGCTCATCGACTCCAGCTTCCAGAGGGTGAACACTCCCAAAATGGTCAATTTCCCCGTGGTCTTCGCCCCCCTCCCGACGCCCTCCGGCTCCCTGCCCCTGGTTCCGGCCGGCGGGAACGGCGTCATGATGTTTGCCCAGGATCCCCAGAAGCAGGAAGCCGCCTGGAAATTCATCAAGTTCCTCACCAAGGAAAGGGCGAGCCTCATCGTCGGCGAGCAGAGCGGCTATACGCCGGCCAACGAAAAGGTCATCGCGAGCCTGAAGGCCAAATACGCCAATGACAGGAACTTCGCCATCACCCTGGACCAGGCGGCGCGAGTGACCCCCTGGTATTCCTGGCCCGGCGAGAACGGCGGCAAGATCAACAAGGTCCTGCGCGACATGCAGGAAGCCATTCTTCTCCAGAAGATTTCCCCCAAGGCGGGGCTGGACAAGGCGGCCGCGGAAATCAAGGCGCTTCTCTAGCGCTCTCGCCAAGGTTTCCCGACGCGGGCGGTCGCGGCGCGAGCCGCGGCCGCCCGCGTCCCGGAACCCCTATCCCGGACGAAGGAGAAAGCGATACCCGCCATGCCGAAGAACAAGGCCAAAGACAACTTCGTGTCCTATCTCCTCATATTCCCCGCGTCCCTGTTCCTTGTCCTCTTCATCTTCAGCCCGATCGCGTACTCGATAATCCTGAGCATGCAGCGCTACAGGCTCGGCTTCAAGACCCGCAAGTTCATAGGCCTGAAAAACTACGCGACGCTGTTCAGCTCTCCCGATTTCTGGGATTCCCTCAAGATCACGGCCGTCTACACCGTATTCGTCGTGGCGATCAGCATCCTCCTCGGGCTGCTGCTCTCCGTCCTGATATCCCAGAGAAAAAAAACGGGGATGATGTGGCAGATCACCTTCTTCCTGCCGGTTGCCGCAACCATGGCGGCCATGGCCATAGTCTGGCGCTTCATCCTGGACGACAATTTCGGATTCCTCAACAATCTGCTGAGGCTGCTGGGCTATACGGGAATGGACTGGCTGCGCGATACGGATACCGCCCTGGGCGTGGTGATAATGATCAACATCTGGGCGAACGCCGGCTACGCGATGGTATTCTTCATCGCGGGACTCCTCAACATACCGGACGAGCTGTACCAGGCGGCCGCCCTGGACGGCTCGAACCGTTTCCAGAATTTCCGGTACATCAGCTGGCCCCTCCTGTCCCCCTCCACCCTGTTCATAACCGTCATCATGACGGTCAGGGCTCTCACTTCCTTCGATACGATCAAGGTCATGACGAACGGCGGACCCAACAAGTCCACGCAGATCCTCTCCCTCCTCCTGTACCAGGAGGCCTTCCAGTTCTTCAATATCGGATATGCCTCCAGCATCGCGGTGATCTATTTCATCCTCGTGCTGCTACTGGCGGCGGCCCAGATGAAATTCGATTCAAGGGTGCACTATCAATGAGGAAATTCAATGCCTGGGATATTCTTTCGACGGCTTTCCTCTTCGCCCTGGGCCTCTTCATGGTCTTCCCCTTCTTCCTCATGATCGTCACGTCCTTCAAGGATTCCCGCGAGATCATCGCCACCGGGCTGAACATATTCCCCCGCGTTCCGGTCCTGCAGAATTACCTGACGGTATTCGGCAAGACCTATATCGCGCGGTACCTTCTGAACGGCGTCATCGTCGTCGTCTTCGTGCTGGCCGGCCAGCTTCTGGTGAACATTCCCGCGGCCTATGCCTTCGCGAAGCGGGACTTCCCTTTCAAGAAGACGCTGTTCCTGTGCATCCTGGCTGCCCTGGTGTTCCCCAAGTACATCGCCGCGATACCGAATTTCCTCCTCCTGTCGAAATTCAGGCTCATCGATACCTATGCGGCCCTCATCCTGCCTTCCATAGCCTCGCCGTTCTGCATCTTCCTGATGCGGCAATATATCCTCACGATTCCGGAAGTCTTCTTCGAGGCTGCCAGGATCGAGGGCTGCGGCATTCCGCGCGTCATCGTCACCGTCCTGGTGCCCATGGTCAAGCCCGCGGTGGGCTCGTTCACGATCTTCAGCATCGTGAGCCACTGGAACGACTTTTTCTGGCCCCTGATCGTCATCAACAGCCAGAAGATGTTCACCCCGCCGGCGGGCATCGTGTTTTTCGCCGACGCCGAGGGCGCCTCCGACTGGGGCGCCGTGATGGCCGCGGCCCTCCTCACCGTGGCGCCGCTGATCATGCTGTTCCTGGCGAACCGGAGGCAATTCATCGCGAGCCTGACGAGCACCGGCCTCAAAGGCTGACGCGCACAGAGGAGACCGCCCTGCTCAAATACTTCTTCTATGACATGGATGACACCCTCGTCGGCACGAGGGACAAATGGCTCGGCGCGATACGGGAGTATCTTTCCTTGCAGGATATCCCCCGCGAAGGCGCGGAAATCGCCCCATACCTGGGAAAGAACTGCAGGGACATCTGTCTGGAACTGGACGCGCGCTGGGGCCATATCGAGGCGG
>CAZRYP010000090.1:0-4236 GCA_964604295.1 uncultured Treponemataceae bacterium | reverse complement strand
TCGACCGGCACGCGGAAATCTTCCGGCGCTGCCTCGTCGGCCAGTTCGCGCGGGGGATGCCTCCGGAGATCCCCGGCGCCTCGGCCTTCCTGAGCTACATGAGCGGCTATGTCGGACAATACGTGGTCTCGGGGTCGCCGCTCCGGGTCGTCGCGAGCGTCGTGGAGGAGATGGGCTGGTCGCGGTTCATCGCGGACCGCGTTTCGAGCGAATCCGTGGAAAAAGGGAAGCCCGATCCCCGGATCTACGATGAGCTGAGGCGGAAACTGGATGCGGAGAGGGAAGAATGCCTGATATTCGAGGATAGCCCCGCGGGGATCGAGGCGGCGCGCCGCGCCGGGATCAGATGCGTCGGCATAAATGTCCGGATGCCCGTCGGGGAATCGGATGCTCTGATCCGCAAAGTTCCCGATTTTCGGGCTTTGCTGATCGGCGACGCCTTCCGGGAACTTTTCGGTTCAGAGCTTCGACAAAAACCCCATTGACTCCTTGAGGGCATCCAGAGGAGGTCCCGGGGTCTTCAGCTCGAACACGAGAGGCAGGGTTCGTCGCTTGTCGCCGAGTATGTCCATCACCGCCGGCCAGGGCACGCAGCCCGTCCCGGGTACGAGGTGATCGTCCTTCGCCCCCAGATTGTCGTGGATATGCAGCTGCAGCAGCTGTTCCCTGAACGTCCTCACGTGCTTAAGGACATTCTCGGGATCCCTGTCCATATGCATGGACGCGTGTCCGGTATCGACGCAGATGCCGAGGCTCTCCCGGAGATCTTCCCTCGCCGCGAAGTTCATGACTTCCTCGAGCACTTCTATGGGGCCGTTTTCCAGGGCCAGGCGGACACCCATGCCGGCCGCCAGGTCGGCATACATACCCACCCTGGCGAAAAGGGCCGCGTCGAAGGGCTTTTCGTAGGCGTAATCCCAGGTATGGGCCGTGAATCCGAGCGATACGGGGTGGACCACGAGGATTCCGGCTCCCAGGCGGCGGCAGAGCCTGATTTCGTTGAGCAGGATCTCCTCGCTGAAGGAATTGGCCTGGGAGGTATGGCAGCTCACGAAGGGGAATTTCCCCTTGAAATGCTCTTCATACTCGGAAATCTGCCCGCTCTCCAGGGTGGCCAGCCAAAATTCGATCCCGAGGCCCTGGCCCGCGATTTCTTCCATCATCAGAGAAAAAGGATACCCTGCCTTGAGAGAGCCGGAGTAATTCCAGGTACTGGCTGCCAGTTTCATGACCATCTCCCGAGCTTTCCGAAGTAGTGAGCAATTGCTCACCATATGGTCATATGGTATTATCCATGACAGGCGAAGTCAAGCATCGATAGGGGTTGCCCGCCTCAGCCAGCCTCGTAGCCGCGCCGCAGCTCGTCCACGAGTTCCTGCACGGACACGATCTTCTCCGTCCGCCAGGCGTTGGCGCCCGCGAAGGCGAAACCCTTTTCCAGCGAACCCTTCTGCGCGTTGAGGAGGGCCAGGGAAATGCAGTAGGGGGCCGTCTCGATATTGCAGGTGACGATGCAGTGGTAGGGGCAGGCGAAGGGCTTTTTCATGCCCTTGGCGACATCCTCCAGGAACTTGTTCCTGATAGCCCTGCCGGGCATTCCGACGGGGCTCTTGATGATCTCCAGATCCTTCTCGCTCGCGGTCACGTAGGTGGCCTTGAAGGCGGGCGCCGCGTCGCATTCCTCGGTGGCGACGAAGCGGGTCGCCATCTGGACGCCGGCCGCCCCCATCTCGATGAAACGGCGGATATCGGCGCCGGTGTAGATACCGCCGCCCGCGATGACGGGGATCTTCCTGCCCGTTTTTTCCTCGAAGGGGCGCACGGCCGCCAGGACTTCGGGCACTATCCTTTCCAGGGCGAAGGCGGGATCCTCGAGCTGTTCCGCCTTGAAGCCGAGATGTCCGCCGGCCATGGGTCCTTCGACCACGAAGGCGTCGGGCAGATAGTTGTATTTGTCCAGCCAGCGCTTGGCCAGAAGGGTCGCCGCCCGTCCCGAGGAGACGATGGGCACGAGCTTGGTCCTGCACCCCTCTTTCAGGTATTCGGGAAGATTGACCGGAAGGCCCGCCCCGGAAAATATGATGTCTATTTTTTCGTCTATGGCCGTCCTGACCAGGTCGGCGAAATTGCTGAGGGCGACCATGATGTTGACGCCGAGGATTCCCCTGGTACGGGCGCGGGCATTCCTAATCTCCTTCTGCAGGGCCCGGATGTTCGCGCCCAGGAAGTCCTTGAACCCGTCGGGCTCGAGGAGGCCGATTCCAGCTGCTGCTATGACGCCCACGCCCCCGGCATTGGCCACGGCCGCGGCGAGTCCCGAAAGGGAAATCCCCACGCCCATGCCCCCCTGGACAATAGGTATCCTCGCCACGAGGTCGCCTATGACAAGACTCTTCATCTCATTTACTCGCATGCAATTACTCCTCTACACGACCCGAAGCGCCGGCCGCGGGAAAGCCAATGGAAGCCACATCGATGCAACACTCTAACATATTTTGGTTTTTTGTCAAAGACCGGCGGGAGGAGCGAAACGTGCAGGAAGACGCCGAGACCGATCCCGGGCTGCGGGACCCCTGCTGCCGAGATCGGCCCCTGTTGCCCGGCATCTTGTCCCCAGGCTGACGCTTCCCCATAATGGACGGGAAAAATCGCGAAGTTCCGGGAGAAGAGGAAACCATATGCGGCAATCGCTCGAAGAACTGTCCATGAACGCGTGGCCATCCATTCAGACCCAGCTGTACGACGGCTGGATACTGCGTTTTTCCGGCGGCTACACCAAAAGGGCCAACTCCATCAATCCCCTCTACCCCTCGACGATAGGTCTGGAAGAGAAGATCGCCTTCTGCGAATCCCTCTACCGCGAGAGGAAGATTCCTGCCGTCTTCAAGCTGTTCGGCCTGGAAGGGCAGGCCGGGCTGGAAGGCGAGCTCGCGGCCAGGGGATACGGGAAGCTGGACGAGACGGCGGTCATGACGGCCGGCCTGCCCTCGTTCAGGGGCGAAGCGAGTCCATCCCTCGGGTATGAAGCGGATTTCACCCTCGCGTGGGAAAACGCGTTCATCGCCTGCAACGCCATCGACCCCGCATACGAAAAAGTCCTGAAGGAAATGCTCGGGAAGATCGCGGGAAAGAGGATCATCGCGAGCAAGACCGTGGAAGGAAGAATCGCGGCCTGCGGTTTCGGCGTCATGGAGCGCGGGTATGTGGGCATTTTCGACATCGTCGTCGACAAGGCTCATCGGGGGAAGGGAATAGGCAGGGAAATAGTCCGGGGCATCATGGCCAGGGCGAAGGAGGAAGGCGCGGAAACGGCCTATCTCCAGGTGCTCAAGGGAAACACCGCCGCGGAGAAGCTCTACGCGTCGCTGGGATTCGCTGAAAGCTACCGCTACTGGTACAGGAAGAAATAGTCCGCGCGGACGGAGAATTTACGCAGAAGTGGACGGCCGTTCAAGCCCAGATCAGCCAGACGAGAAGATAGCCGGAAATCACGGCGGCCAACGTGAAGGGCACGCTGATCCTCATGAACTGCCTCGGCGTGACCTCATGGCCTTCCTTCCTCAGTATCCCCAGCCCGGCGATATTGGCCGAAGCCCCGATGGGCGTCATGTTTCCCCCCAGGGTCGCGCCCACCAGCAGCCCGAAATAGATCAGGGTCGGATCGATGCCGAGCTGAGCCGCGATCCCGCCCGCCACGGGCAGCATGGTGGCCACGTAAGGGATGTTGTCGATGAAGGCCGAGAGGAGGACCGATACCCATACGATCAGCGTGTAGATGAGGAAGACATTGTTGCCGCTCACCCTCACGAAGAGCCCGCTGACGGCCTCCACCACGCCCGCCCTGGTGATCCCGGCGATGACGACGAAGAGGCCCGCCAGGAGGAGGAGGGTGAAGTAGTCGATTTCCTTGACGATCTCGACGACGATCTTCGCGCTCCTCTCCTTGATGATATTGTAGATGAAGCCGACAAGCATCAGCCCCACGCAGATGAGTCCGTTGACGTGATCGACGACGAAGGCCGGCAGCCCTTCCTTGGGCATGAGGGAGGCCAGGATGAGGAGGAATACGGTGCCGAGAAGGAGGATGGTCGGCACGTAGTCCTTCACGACCGTACGCTCGTCGGCATTGACGGGCGCCTTGTCGCGGCGGAAGAGGACGAGGAGGACGCCCATGGAGACGAGAGCGCCCGCCTGGACTACCCAGAAAAGCCCGGGCTTGCCCCGGTAGACGAAGAA
>CAZRYP010000089.1:0-8830 GCA_964604295.1 uncultured Treponemataceae bacterium | reverse complement strand
ATCGCGGCCGCCCCGGGCGGCTCTCGGCGCGACGGCGGGCTCCAAAGGAGGTAGCGGTGGAATTGATACTGAAGACGGAAAGTCTCAGCAAGGTGTATCCGAACGGCACCATGGCCAACAAGCAGGTCGATTTCGGCGTGGCTCCCGGAGAAATCCTCGGCCTCGTGGGAGAAAACGGAGCCGGAAAATCCACCTTGATGAAGGTGCTCTACGGAGAGGAAAGTCCCAGCTCCGGCAGGATACTCCTCGAGGGCAAGCCCGTATCCTTCTCATCCTCCCAGGACGCGATCAAGGCGGGAATCGGGATGGTGCACCAGCACTTCATGCTCGTGCCCAGCCTGTCGCTCGCGGAAAACCTCGTCCTCGGCCAGGAACCCCGAAGGGGGGCCACCAACTTCTTCGACCTGGAGAAGGCCGTGGCTATCACCGAGGAACTGGCGGAAAAATATAACTTCAAGGTCTTCGCCCGGGCCCGCATCGTCGACGTATCCGTCTCCATGAGGCAGAAGCTCGAAATCCTGAAAGCCCTGTACCGAGGGGCCAGGATACTCATCCTGGACGAGCCCACCGCGGTGCTCACACCTCAGGAGACCGATGAGCTCTTCGTCGAGCTCGAGCAGCTCAGGAGGCACGGCCATACCATCATATTCATCAGCCACAAGCTCAACGAGATATTCAAGCTCTGCGACAGGGTGAGCGTGATGCGCGACGGACGCATGATCGGAACCCACAAGGTTTCGGAAGTGGACAGCCAGACGATCTCCAACGAGATGGTGGGGCGCGAGGTCCTCCTGACGGTGCAGAAGGGTAAGGCCCGGCCGGGCGAGAAGGTCCTCGTCGCGAAGGATCTGTCCTACATCGACGATTTCGGCATCACCGCCCTCGACCACCTTTCGCTCTCCCTCAGGAAGGGAGAGATTCTGGGCGTGGTCGGCGTCGACGGCAACGGACAGTCCGAGCTCGTGCGCATTCTCACCGGTTCGGCCAGGACCCTCTCCGGTTCCATCGAGATGGCCGGAAAGGACGTCACGAACGCCAAGCCCGGCGAGATGCGCAGATCCGGCCTCGCCCACATCGCCGAAGACAGGATGACCGTGGGCACGGCCCTTCCCGCCAGCATCGAAGACAACCTCCTCGCCGACAGGTACTCCAGTCCGGCCTACACCGGACGGGGCGGCTTTCTCAAGCGGGAAGCCATGTCCAAGGCGGCCGGGGAAATAGTCTCCACCTTCGATATCCGCTGCAATTCGGCCGGCCAGCTCGTTTCCAGCCTTTCCGGCGGCAATATGCAGAAAGTGGTGATAGGCAGGGAATTCACCGCCGACGCCGAAATCCTCGTGATAGCCCAGCCCACCCGCGGCGTCGACGTGGGAGCCATCGAATTCATCCACAAGCGGATCATAGAGATGAGGGACGCCGGCAAGGCCGTCCTCCTCGTCTCGTCGGACCTGCAGGAAGTGATGTCCCTCTCGGACAGCCTTGTGGTGATGAACTCGGGCAAGATCGTGGCCTACTTCGAGGATGCCTCCGCGACGACGGACAAGGAGCTGGGCCTCTACATGCTCGGCCTGAAGCGGATGAGCCCTGAAGAAATCGGGAGAGTGCTCCATGAATAGCCAAAAAACGAAAAAGCGGGGCCTTTTCGGGTCGGTCGGCCTCTTCTTCACCGACAGGGACAAGCTCGAGCCGGCGCTCATCACCCTGCTGGCGGCCCTGTTCTCCATCCTCATGGGCGTCGGCCTCATCTTCCTCGTGAGTAAGGATCCCGTCACCTCGACGAAGAACTTCCTCCTGGGGCCCGTCCTGAGGACCTACAACTTCTACTACCTGATGATAGCCATGGTGCCGATCACCTTCACCGGCCTGGCCCTCTGCATCATCTACAAGCTTCGCTATACCAGCCTCATCGTCGATTCGAGCTTCTACACGGGAGCCATCGTCGCCACGGCCATAGGCGTCAAGCTAAGCCTACCTCCGGGCATCCATCCGGCCGTCGCCATGCTCGCCGCGGGCCTTGTGGGAGGCCTCATCGGACTCCTTCCGGCCATCCTCAAGATTAAGTGGAGGGCCAACGAGCTCGTGTCCTCGCTGATGTTCAACTACATTTTCTACTTCATCGGCAGCTTCGTCATACTCTACTTCCTCCGCGACCGGGACCAGACCATCCTGGCCTCCCTCCCCTTCCAGAAGAGCTTCGCCCTGCCCAAACTCGTGGAGAACACCCAGCTCCACGCCGGCTTCATCATAGCCGCGGTCTTCGTCGTCCTCGTGTCCGTCTTCCTCTTCCGGACACGGTGGGGTTTCGAAATCCGCATCACCGGCGCGAACCCAAAATTCGCCGCCTACGCGGGCATTCCCGTCGCGACGGTAGCCCTCTATGCCCACTTCGTGTCGGGCTTCATAGGCGGCATCGGCGGCGCCGTCGAGATGTCGGGCCTCTACAGGGCCTTCATCTGGCAGATGAATCCTTCCTACGCCTGGGACGGGGTGATCGTGGCCATGCTGGCCAGGAAGAATCCCAAGTTCGTTCCCATTTCGGCCTTCTTCCTCGCCTACCTCAGGGTGGGCGCCGACTTCATGTCGAGACGGGGCGACGTGGCTTTCGAGTTCATAACCCTCCTCCAGGGTCTCATCATCCTCATCCTCGCGTCGGACAAGATCGTCAACTACTTCAAGGCGCGCAGGCTTAGGAAGAACGCCCTGCTCGCCGAAACATCGGCCGGAAAGCCGGCGGCGCCCTCGGCCGCTCCCCGGGGAGGCGAGGCATGATCGAATTCATCGCGGGCGTATTCGCCTCATCCAACTACTGGTTCATAGTCCTGCGTTCCACCGCGCCCATCCTCCTCGTCACCCTCGGGGCGGTGATCACGGAGCAGGCGGGCATAAAGAACATGGCCCTCGAAGGCTCGATGCTTTGGGCCGCCCTCACGGGAGTGATAGTCAGCGCGGCCACGGGCAGCGCCTGGCTGGGTCTCCTGGCGGGCATCCTCGCCGCCGTCACGATAGCCCTCATCCTGGGTCTCTTCGCCCTCAAGCTGGATGCGAACGCCGTCCTCTGCGGCGTGGCCCTGAATCTCTTCTCGACGGGCGGCACGGTGTTCGTCCTTTACTCCCTCACGGGCGACAAGGGCATCTCCTCTTCGCTCGCGAGCAAGACCCTGCCCTTCATCAAGCTTCCCTTCATCGAGAACATCCCGGGGATAGGCAAGGTCTTCTCGGGGCAGAATGTCGTGATCTGGCTGGCCGCCGCCGCGGTGATCGTCATCCACCTCATCCTGAACAAGGCGACGATAGGGCGGAGGATCAGGGCAACGGGCGAGAATGTCGAGGCGGCGAAGGCGGCGGGCATCGATCCCGACAGGATCAAGTTCTTCACGCTGATAGTCTCGGGCGTCCTCGCGGGGATCGCCGGCTGCTTCCTCAGCATGGGCTACACGTCCAACTTCACCTCGGGCATCGCCGCAGGCCGCGGCTACGTGGCCAACGCGGCCCAGGTCGTCGCCGGAGGCACGGCCATCGGGGCCATCTTCGCTTCGCTCATCTTCGGGCTCACCGACGCCATGGCCACCTACCTGCAGAATGTCGGCCTTCCCCCCGAACTCATCCAGGCCCTTCCCTACTTCGTCACCATACTGGGCTTCATCGTGGTGACCCTGATCAGGGACAGGCGCGAGGCCATACGCAAGAAGCGGCTCTTCGAGGGCAAGCTCCCCAAGGGCGGGCTCAAGCCTGCCGCCTCGGGCGGCGAACCCGGCGGGGGGGCGCAGGCATGAGGCCCGGGACGGCGCAGTGCGCCGCGGGGGACGGCGGCTCCGGCGGCGCCCTCGACGACCTCGTCGTCGAGGGCGCCGCCATCCTCACGGTGGACTCCGGCTGGCGGATTTTCGAGCCGGGATACCTGGCCGTCCGGGACGGCCTCATAAGGGCCGTGGGTCCGGCCGCGGAAGGAAGGGAAATCAGGGCCAGGAAGAAGTTGGACGCCTCGGGCAAGCTCGTCATGCCCGGCTTCGTGAACACCCACACCCACGTGCCCATGTCGGCCTTCCGAGGCGCCTGCGAGGACGTCAAGGACAGGCTCACGCGATTCCTCTTCCCCCTGGAGCGGGACCTCGTGCGCCCGGAACTCGTCTACTGGTCCACCCTCTACTGCCTTGCGGAAATGGCGCGATCGGGCACGACCACCTTCGCGGACATGTACTATTTCGAGCACGAGGTGGCGAAGGCCGCCCAAAAGGCCGGAATGAGGGCCCTCCTGGGGGAGACTATCCTGGGACAGCCCGCTCCCGACGCGTCTGAGCCCTACGGAGGCATCGGCTACGCGAGGGATTTCATCGCTGAATGGAAGGGAAAGGGCCTGATCGAACCCTGCCTCGCGCCGCACGCTCCCTACACCGTGGACCGGAGCAAGCTGGAGATCATCCGAGACGAGGCCGAAGGCCTCGATGTCGATATCATGATGCACTCGGCAGAGATGGATTTCGAGAACAAGCAGTATGCGAAAAGCCACGGATCGGTACTCCGCTATCTCGATTCCATCGAAGGATTCCTTTCGCCGAGGCTACTCGCCGCCCACATGCTCTACGTGGACGACGCCGACATCGAACTGGCCAGGGAAAGGGGACTGCGCGTCGCCCACTGTCCCTCCTCGAACGCCAAGTCGGGGCGGCTCATCTGTCCCGCGTGGCGCATGACGAAGGCAGGCATCCCTCTCGGACTCGCCACCGACGGTCCGCTTTCCGGCAACGGCATGGACATGCAGGGAGTGCTGGGCCTTTTCCCCAAGATGCAGAAGGTCCGCGAGGGCAGGCGAGACATCCTGACCGCGAGGGAAGCCTTGCGCGCCGCGACCTTGGGCGGCGCCGAAGCCCTCCGCCTCGGCGACGCGACCGGGTCCCTCGAGGCCGGGAAAAGCGCCGATTTCATCATCGTCGACGCCGACGATTTCAACATGCAGCCCGTGTACGACTGGTACGCGACTGCGGTCTACGCCATGAGACCGCACAACGTCGAGTCGGTCTTCGTCGGGGGAAGGATGATCGTCGACGGGGGACTGATGACGGGATATGACCAAGACGAGGTCAAGGGCAGGATGAAGGAAATCCGCGGAAGCTGCTCGGCCTTCATTTCAGGCATCGCGGAGAGGCTTTCGGCCGGCTGAAGTCTCGGCCGCACATCGTCTCGACGGGGGAGTCGGCCGCTACGGCAGACTCCCCCGTCGCTTCAGAGATCCATCGTCGAGCGGTACGGGATGGCCTTAGCTCTGTGCTCGGCCTTCACTGCTTCCAGCAATTTCGGATCGACGGCTAGACTATATCCGGCGAGAGCCATGCAGGCGCCGGCCCAGCGCATGGCCTTGAATGCCCAGGTCGAAGCAGAAGCCGCGCAGGATTGCCAGGTATGGGCACCGACGCCCAGAGGCCATGTGGCTGCGTTCATCTGTCCTACGGGCACAATGTACGACACATCCCCCGTGTCCACGGAACCCCCTATCTTCCTGCCGGTTCCAAAATCGCCCAACGTTGTATGAAGAGGGCTTTTAAGGAGTTCCAGCGGCGCCCCCAACGGTTCCAGCGTGGCCTTCCTGTCGCCCTTGCCCACGCTGGCCTGGAGCTTCCCCGCGAAGGCGGTCTCCTCCCGGGTCGGAACTGGAAGGGGCAGGGCACGCATGGCCCGATGGAGCAGGTCCTGAATGGCATCGTTGGGCCGGTAATCGCACTTTCCGTGGCTTATTTCCGTGGAGAACGCCGTCTCTGTCATGAGGGCCGCGCCTTTCGCCGCCTTCATGATGCGCTTCATGACGACCCTCACGGTCTCCGCCACGGGCGCGCGCACGTAAAGGTAGGTGGCGGCCCTTTCGGGCACAATGTTGGGCCTTTGGCCACCGTCGCTGATCACGTAATGCAGGAGTATGCCGGGCCCGAGGTGCTCGCGCATGAACTCGAGGGAGAGATTGAAGAGCTGGACGGCATCGAGGGCCGAACGCCCGGCCTGGGGGGCCATGGCGGCATGGCTCGCCCTGCCCGTGAAGGAAAAGAATATGGCCAGATTGGCGCTCGTCGTGTAGCGGTGAGGCGTATTCACGTCGGCTCCATGCCATGTCATGACGGCGTCGGCATCGTCGAAGCGTCCGGCCTTGACCAGTGGAATGCGGCCCAAGGCTTCCTCGGCCGGGCAACCGTAGAATCTCACGCGCCCCGGCAAGGCCTTTTCCTCGAGCATCCTCGCGAGAGTCTCGGCCGCGGCCAGGGATCCCACCCCGAGGAGGTTGTGGCCGCAGGCATGGCCCGGCGCTCCCTCCTTCACCGGCTTTCTTTCGACGCCGCAGGCCTGGGACATGCCGGGAAGGGCATCGTACTCGCCCATGAAGGCTATCACCGGACCGCCCGAACCCTTTTCCGCGACGAAGGAGTGCTTCATCTCGGGATATTCGGTCACCTTGAAGCCCTTCGATTCCAGACGCTTCTCGTAGAGCGCCGAGGATCTCGCCTCGTTGAAGGCGGTTTCCGGGTGCTCCCAGATATCCCGCGCCATCCCATCGTAGAATGGCGACTCTTCCTCGATCATCCTGGCCATGGCCGAGGATTCTATCGCCCAGGGCATGAGGGAGCCGGCTCCGTCTGCTGATACTGTCTTTTTCATGATGTCACTCCCGGGGAAAATCTTTCAGAGTCCTGTCTTGGCCTTCACGCGCGTCCGCCCGTCCTTCGCGAACTGGAAATTCGGGTTTAATTCCAGGGACTTGCCGTAGGATTCGTATGCCCGCCTGTACTGGCCGAGTATTTCCTTCGCGGCTCCCAGCCTGTACCACCAGTAGTACATGTTCCTCTCCATGGAGGTGGCGGTGGAAAAGGCTATGTCCGCATGTTCGTATCGCTTGAGTTTCATATAGCATTCGCCCATGTAGTAGTAGGCGCTGGACATCCTCTCGTCGCCCGGGGGCGCGAGCTCGATGTATTTGGCGAAATACTTCAGGGCTTCCTCGCCGCGGTCCAGGAAATAGAGGGATTCGGCCATCGTTTCCATGATCCTGAAGTCCTTCATCGTCTGGAGAGCCTTCTGGGCTGTCGCCACGACATCCTTGTGGCGCTCCAGCCTGAAAAGGTTCCAGCACTGGAGGCTCACGAGATCGGGATTCGACGCATCCGATACGATAAGCTTCTCCACCATGGACAGGGAGTTTCCGAAGACCTTTTTCGCATCGGCTTCTCTTCCCGCCATCTGGAGCTGCCTGCCACGCTGGTAGAACTGGGCGGCGTTCTGGTATGAGCCGGGAGCGATCGCCTGAACCGCGCCTGCCTGGCCCGAGACAGCCTGGACACAGAGGAGGAGAAGGGCGAGGAAAAGCGCCGGCTCCGTCGCCGGAGTGCGGCGCGTCGCGGAGACCAGCCGCGTCGTCCGGGCGCGCCACGTCGCCGGGACGCGCCGCATCTCTTGATCTCTCATCGCTGGAGCACCTCGCTGAGGGCCGCGGCGTTTCGCCGCCGCGCTCTCTTTTCCATCATTGCAGGACCTCGTTTATGGCGGCGGCGGCGCGCCTGCCCTCGCCCATCGCGAGTATGACGGTGGCCGCCCCGAGCACGATGTCGCCGCCCGCGTAGACGCGTTCCATGCTCGTCTTCTGGGTTTCGTCGACGAGGATGTGGCCCCATCGATCCACCTTGAGCTCGGGGGTAGTCCGGGAAATGAGGGGGTTGGACTCGTTGCCGACCGCCACGATGACCGTATCGAAGGGTACGACAGTCTCGCTGCCGCGGACTGCGACGGGACGCCTTCGGCCCGAATCATCGGCCTCGCCGAGCTCATAGGCCAGGACCTCCAGGCCCACGACCCTGCCCGTCCCGTCGCCCAGGACCCGCGTGGGGCTGCGGAGGAAATCGAAGATGATGCCCTCTTCCATGGCGTGGACGACTTCCTCGGCTCTCGCGGGCATTTCCTCCCTCGTCCGCCTGTAGAGGACGCGCACTTCCTCGGCGCCGAGGCGGAGGGCCATGCGCGCCGAATCCATGGCGACATTGCCTCCCCCGAGGACGGCCACTCGCCTCGAAGGATAGAGGGGCGTCGCCGCCCTGCCCTTCTCGTATGCTTTCATGAGGTTGGAGCGGGTGAGGTATTCGTTGGCGCTGAACACGCCGACGAGGTTTTCGCCCGGGATCTCCATGAATTTCGGCAGTCCGGCGCCCGTCCCCACGAAGACGGCATCGAAGCCGTCCTCGGCGAGGAGGGAGGAGAGGCGCCTCGTGCGTCCGACGAGGAAGCTCATCTCGAAGCCGACTCCCATGGATTCCAGGACTCCGGCCTCCGAGGCCACCAGGGCCTTGGGAAGCCTGAACTCCGGAATGCCGTAGACCATGACGCCCCCGGCCTTGTGGAAGGCTTCGAAAACCACGACCTCATGTCCCTGCCTTCTGACATCGACGGCGCAGGTGAGGCCTGCCGGGCCGGCGCCCACGATCGCCACCTTCCTGCCCGTGGCTCCGCTTGTCGGGGGAGGAGCGAGGAGGCCGGCATCCCTTTCGAAATCGGCCACGAAGCGCTCGATCCTGCCTATCTGGACGGCCTTGTCCACGCCGCCCAGGGCCTTGCCCAGGGTGCAGGGCAGCTGACACTGCTTTTCCTGGGGGCAGACCCTCCCGCAAATCGAAGGGAGGATGTTGGTGCGCTTTATCACCGAGGCCGCCTCGGCGAAAGCCCCCTCCTTGACCTTGCCTATGAATCCCGGAATGTCGACTCGGACCGGGCATCCGGCGACGCAGGGGGCGTTCCTGCACTGGAGGCATCGTTCCGCCTCCACCATCGCCTGCTCCCTCGTGTAGCCCGTGGCCACTTCCCC
>CAZRYP010000088.1:0-8851 GCA_964604295.1 uncultured Treponemataceae bacterium | reverse complement strand
GAGCCTGAGCCTCTGGCTTTCGGGCTTTCCCGCCCTCTCCCCCGTCGCCGAACCCCTCGCCGTAGGCCTGGTCGTCGTCCTTACGACCCTCTTCTCCGTCATCCTGGGAGAACTCGTGCCGAAGAGCCTGGCCCTAGCCAGACCCGAGGCGATCGCGGCGGCGATAATCCGCCCCCTCTCCTTCCTGGGCTTTCTCTTTGGCCCTCTCGTCAGATTCCTCTCGGGAGCGACCACGAGGATAGTGAAAATCCTCGGATTCTCGCGGGCCCCCAACCCCGATGTCACCGAGGACGAGGTCAAGATACTCATCGCCCAGGGCGCCGAATCGGGAATATTCGAAAATTCCGAAAGGGAAATGGTCGAAGGCATACTCAACCTGGACGACAGGAGAGTCAGCTCCTTCATGACTCCCCGCACGGACGTCGTGGCCATAGACATGGAGGACGGGAAGGATGCCGCGCGCGGGGAGATAATCGCCCACGCCGATCTCGCCTGCCTGCCGGTCATCGAGGGAGACCTCGACAGGATCGTGGGCATGCTCGATGTCCGCGAAGCCCTCGCGGCCCTGGTGCGGGACGGGAACCTGGACATCAAGGCTCTTCTCAAAACCCCCGTGCTCATTCCGGAAACCATCTCGGCGCTGAGGGCGCTTTCCATCCTCAGGGACAGGTCGGCCAGCACGGGCCTCATCGTCGACGAATACGGGGGCGTGTCCGGCCTCGTCACCATGAGCGATCTCATGGAATCCGTCGTCTCGGGGCTCGCCCAGGGCGATTCGGACGACATGCCAGGCCTCACCGAGAGGGAGGACGGATCATGGCTCGTGGACGGGAACCTCGCCATAGCCGAATTCGCGGAATCCATGGGCCTGGACGACGATGAGTTCGCCGCCAAGACCTACGATACGGTGGCCGGCCTCGTGCTCGACTGCATGGGTTCCATCCCCAAGGCGGGAGAGCGCTGCGAGTGGAACGGCTTCAGCATCGAGATCATGGACATGGACGGCAACAGGATAGACAAAGTCCTGGTGACCAGGCTGGAGGAGCCCGAGGAACCGGCCCTGGAAGACTGAGCCCCCGAGCCGGAGCTCAGGAATACTGGTCCAGGCTGCCTTCCCTTATGACCCTGTACTCGCCCGTCTTCGTGTCGAGATCGTAGACCGAGAAATTGGTGTCGATGTCGAAGCCCGGCAGCCTGACGGCGAAGTTGAGCGATGCCGATCCGTCCTTGCCCGAGACGATGCGGTGGAACACGTTGGTCGGCCAGACGAGCATCGCGGGGCCGTCGTAGACGAGCTTGTCCTCGTGGTACACCTTCTCGGGCTCGACGGTGAAATGCTCCAGGCGCCTGTGCTCCAGGGTGTAGACTTCCACCATCCTCAGGCCCTGGAGGACAAGTAGATTGTCTTCCTGATGGGGATGGAGGTACCAGGGCCTCTCCACATCCCCGACCGAGCCCGGCGACAGGGCGCTGCTCTTGTGGATGACGCGGTCCACCCCGTCTATCCTCGGCAGGTACTTCATGGGGAGTATGTCGAAGGAAACGCCCTCGGTCTTCCTGAAGGGCTTCAGCCTGATGATCCGCCAGAACCGCTCCACCTCGGAATGAATGTAGTCCATCCCCTCATCTCCTTCGCTCTTCCACGGCCTTTTCCAGCCTCAGAAGCGCTTCTTCCAGCAAGGATTTCGGACAGGCGATGTTGAGGCGCATGAAGCCCGAGCCTCCCGTGCCGAATTTCGTGCCTTCGTCCAGCCATATCCGGGCTTTCTTCATGAAGAATTCCCTGAGCTCGGCGTCGGGAAGCCCGAGCTTCCGGCAGTCTATCCACGCGAGGTAGCTACCCTCGAGGGGGAAGACCGAAAGTTCTGGGATCCTCCGGGCGATGAAATCGGCCGCCAGGCGGAAATTTCCGCGCAGATACCCGAGCAGTTCCCCGAGCCAGGCTTCGCCCCTGTCGTAGGCCGCCTCCAGTGCGACGTTGCCGAATACGTTCGACACGCCCATGCCGGAGTTGTCGAGGGCGGCGGAGAAAGCCTCCCTCAGCTTCGGGTCGGAAATGACGGCATTCCCCATGGTGAGGCCGGCGATATTGAAGGTCTTGTTGGGCGCGGTGATCCTGGCGGCTTCCTCGGAGAGCGCGGCTACGCAGGTATGGGGGATTCCGCCCAGGATGAGATCGGAGTGGATTTCGTCCGAGATGATGATGAGACCGCGCCGGACGCAGATTTCGGCGAGTCTTTCCAGCTCGGCCCTCTCCCAGACCCTGCCGACCGGATTGTGGGGGCTGGAGATGAGGATGGCCTTCGCGCGCGAATCCGCCAGGCGCTCCAGGCCTTCGTAATCCATGACATAGCGGCCGTTTTCGACGACGAGGGGATTTTCCGCGAGCCGGCGTCCGTTGCCGAGGACGGCCTTCCTGAAGGGATAATAGACGGGCGGCTGGATGATGATCCTGTCGCCGGGCTCGGAAAAGGCCTGGATGGCGAAGTTCAGGGCGGGCACGACGCCGGGGACGTAGCAGATCCATTCCCTGGCGATCTTCCACCCGTGCCGCCGCCTCATCCAGCCGATAACGGCTTCGTAGTAGCCCTCAGTCCTGATGGGGTAGCCGTAGATGGGGTGGACGGCCCTCTCCCTCACCGCGGCCGTCACTTCCGGGGGACAGGCGAAATCCATGTCGGCCACCCAGAGGGGTATGACCTCGTCGGAGCCGCAGATCTGCCGGCGGTTCGCCCATTTCAGGGAATCGGAGGAAGCCCTGTCATAAAGCGAGTCGAAATCGTAGCTCATGCCGCCCTCTCAGCTCGAGACGCGGCGGGAGGCGACGGCGGCGGCCGAGGAGGCGCCCGAGGTGGCGATCACTTCGATCTCGACAGCCCCGTTCTTGGGAAGGGCCGCCACCTGGACCGTGGAGCGCGCGGGGAAATCCTTGGCGAAGACCCGGCCGTAGATGGCGTTCATGAGGGCGAAATCCCCCATGTCCCTGAGGAATACCGTCGTTTTCACGACATCGTCGGTGCTGAGTCCGAGCTCGGCCAGGATGGACGAGATGTTGGCGAGGGCCTGGCGGGTTTCGGATTCCACGCCGCCGGGCGCGAGGGCATTGGTGGCCGGATCGAGTCCCAGCTGGCCCGAGAGGAATATGAGGTTGCCGGAAACGACGGCATGGGCATAGGGGCCGAGGGCGCCCGGGGCGTTTTTGGCGTTGAAGCTTCGCTTGGACATGTCGGAATCCTCCTGTGTACGAGGATCATTATGGACGTCCCGGTGCCGGAATTCAACACCGCCCGTCACTGTTCGCAGCGCAACTCCCGCAAATACTTGTAAATCGTATGCTTGGTGACGCCCAGCTCGCTGGCGACGAGATCCACCGCTCCCTTGATGGCGAAGACGCTGCGCAGCTCGAGATTGGCGACGACGCGGCGGTTCTTCTCCGTGGGGGACACTCCCGTGATCCGGGAGATGGCCTCCAGTTCGTCGGCCACGGCCTGGGCGACGAGTTCCGCGACGTCGGGGGCGAAATTCTCGCCCGAGGCGGGGGGGTCGCGGGAGGGGGAAAAGTCCTCGAAGAGCTGGGAGAGGGGCATGGGCAGGTCGAAGTTGATGCAGAGAAAGCCTATGGGCGTGGCATCGTCGTTGCGGATGATCATGGTCACCGACTTGAGGGGCTTTCCGGACCTGGTCATGGAAAAATACGGCCCGACTATCACGTCGGCCCCTTCGCCGGCCTTGACGGCCACCTTGAGCCCCAGATCGGTGATGGGGGAACCCACCGCGCGGCCGGTAACCTCTCCGTTGACGATCTTCACGATGGACTTCCCCAGGTTCTCCAGGGAATGGATCACGACTTCGCAGCCTTTCCCGAACATGCCGGCGATCGTGTCCGCCACGAGGTCGTAGCGGGCGAGGATCTCCTTGTCGCGGGGGGTGAGCACGAGCGTGCCGCGGGCGGCGATGTCGTCCTGGCTTGCCGGTTTCTTGATTTCCTTGGCTATCATGGCATCTTCCTCGGTTCAGGGCTGAAAGCCCAGAAACCATGTATGGATAAAAACTCCGGGAATGAGCTCGGGATGGAAGGTCGCGCCCAGGATGTTGCCTTCCCTGACGAGGACGGGGTTGCCGTTATGGAGGGCCAGGACTTCCACGCCCGGGCCCGTCCAGACTATCTTCGGAGCCCTGATGAAGACGCCTTCCAGCTCCTCCGCCCCGGGAACAGACGTGCGCAAGGGGGCGCGGAAGCTGTCTATCTGGGTTCCGTAGGCGTTCCTGCGGACTCTCAGGTCGAGCAGGCCCAGGCCCGGCAGATTCTGTCCCTCCACCTCCTTCGCCAGGAGGATGAGGCCGGCGCAGGTGCCGAAGACGGGCATTCCCGCCCTTATCCTCTCCCTGAAGGCGTCGAGAAAGCCGAAACGCTGGAGGAGGGAGCTCATCACCGTGCTTTCGCCCCCGGGTATCACCGCGGACTCCGCGGAATCGAGATCGGCGCGGCTGCGGATCTCGAAGGCATCGGCGCCCGCCCGGCTGAGCGCTGCGATATGGGCGGCGTAGTCGCCCTGGAGGGCGAGCACTCCGACCCTGCGCCTTTTCGGGGAGTGGTTCATCGGGCCGCTCACCAGCCTCGCGCCGCCATCTTCTGGTCTTCGCCCAGCTCGGAGATCCCGATGCCGACCATGGGTTCCCCCAGGTCCTCGGAGAGTTCAGCGAGCATTTTCGGATCCCTGTAGTGCACGACGGCCCCGACGATGGCGCGGGCGCGGCGGGCGGGATCGCCCGACTTGAAGATGCCCGAGCCCACGAAGACGGCCTCGGCGCCGAGCTGCATCATGAGGGCGGCGTCGGCCGGGGTGGCGATCCCGCCCGCGGAGAAGTTCGGCACCGGGAGCTTGCCCGTCTTCGCGATCTCGTAGACGAGCTCGTAGGGCGCGCCCAGCTCCTTGGCCGCGGTCATCAGTTCCTCGTCGGGAAGGCGGGTGAGGAGTGCGATGCCGTCGCGGACGGCGCGCATGTGCCTCACCGCCTCGACCACGTCGCCCGTACCGGGCTCGCCCTTGGTGCGGATCATGGCCGCGCCCTCGCCGATCCTGCGGAGCGCCTCGCCCAGGTCGCGGCATCCGCAGACGAAGGGAGCCTTGAAATCATGCTTGAACACGTGGAACTTGTTGTCGGCGGGAGTGAGGACCTCGGACTCGTCGATGAAATCCACGCCGAGGGCTTCGAGAATCCGGGCTTCCATGAAATGGCCTATCCTGCATTTCGCCATGACGGGTATGGAAACGCAGGCCTGTATTTCCTTGATCATCTTGGGATCGGACATGCGCGCGACGCCGCCCTGGGCGCGGATATCGGCGGGTACGCGTTCGAGGGCCATGACGGCGCAGGCGCCGGCTTCCTCGGCTATCTTCGCTTGGGCCGCGTTGGTGACGTCCATGATGACACCGCCCTTGAGCATCTCGGCCAGACCTACCTTGGTCTTCCACTCGTCGCCCTGGCGGGCGGACCAGAATTGCGTATCCATATGGGACTCCTTGACTCGATGTGTCTATCCACGAGGAATATCGATAACCTATAGCAAATTCCACATTTATTCAAGTTTTCGGGAAAACGGCGGTCTCCGGCCGAGCCCTTAGACTGAATCCCTCCGGCGTGCTAGTATTCCATATAATGAAAGTATTGTTAACGGGAGCCTCGGGGCTGCTCGGACGGGCCGTCGCCGCAAGGCTGTCGGTCAGGAAGGACGTCGAGCTCACCGCGGTTGCCTGGTCCAGGGCCCGGCCCCCCATGGGCAAAGTCGATCTCACCGACCCCGAAGCCGTAGGAGTCCTCTTTGCCGACGCGCGACCGGATTTCGTGATCCACGCGGCCGCGGAGCGCCATCCGGAGCTCGTGGACGAGGATCCCTCGCGCGCATGGAAACTCAACGTGGCCGCGACGGAAACCATCGCGAAGGCATGCGCCGCGCGCGGCGCCTTTCTCCTCCATATCTCCACGGATTATGTGTACGACGGCACCAATCCGCCCTATTCCCCCGATTCGCCCGTGAATCCCCTAAACGGATACGGCACAATGAAGCTCGAGGGAGAGGGCCGGATCGCCTCCGCGAAGTGCGAGACCGCCATACTCCGCCTGTCCAGCCTCTACGGATCGGTGGAAAGGCTCGACGAATCCTCCGTCACCGCCCTCGCCATGCTGCTGGAGAAGCGCGAACCCTGCGCGGTAGAGCACTGGGCGCGACGCTACCCCCTTCATGTCGACGATGCGGCTTCAGGTATCGAAAAGATACTCGACGCGAGAGCGTCGCGCCCCGAAGTCCTCGAGGCGGCGCGTACCGGGGCAGGCCTGCCGATATTCCTCCTCTCGGGTTCCAAGGCCCGCACGAAATACGAAATGCTCATGACCATGGCCGGGATCCTCGGCATCGACGCTTCCTTCGCGAAGCCCGACCCCTCGCCGCCCTCGAACCCCCCTCGACCCAAGGATTGCAGGATGGACACAGCCCTCATCGGAACTTTGGGTTACAAACCCCTCGTGGAATTCGAAACGGGCCTGGCCGCCGCGCTCGCGCCCTTTTTCCGGACCTGACCGTCGTGCCCGGCAACCGCCTCGCCCTCCTCCTCATTCCCATGCTCGCCTTGGCGTCCTGTGCGAGCGCGCCGCCCGCGAAGCCTCGGACATCCCTCGCGGAGGATTTCGGCAGGTATTTCGCCGGGCACGGCATCAGGGAATTGCCCTCCACCGCCCCCACAGTCCACTTTTCCAGCGACGTCTGGAGCGCCCGCGCCCTCGAGCTCGTGGAAAACGCCAGGGACTATATCCTCATTTCCTCCTTCCTCGTCAACAGCCACAAGGTCAACGCGGCGATCCTGGAAGCCCTGGAGAGAAAGGCCGGCGAAGGCGTCCGCGTCTACATCATGTTCGACTCCTCCTCATACTTCACCTATATGCCGGACAAGAAATCCTTCCTGCCGACAGCTCTCGCCCATTTCGCGGGCAGCGAAGTCCATGTAGCCGAGTACAATCCCATTTCGGGCGCCAAGCTCTTCGACCTTCCCTCCCTCCTCGACCGCGACCACAGGAAATTCTGGATTGTGGACGGAAAATACCTCGCCGCCGGCGGCATCAACCTGAACTACTATTCCCTCGCCCCCTCGGGAGAATACAGCAACATCGACACCTTCGCGGAGATCGAAGGCCCCGAACCCCTCTCCCTCATGGTCCGATCCTTCTGCGAAACCTGGAACCGCTATTCGCCGGAGGCCATCGAAGCCGGATCCTTCGCCATTCCCGAGGCGAGGACAGATTCCTCGGTGTGGATCGTCGACCAGATCCCCGGCGGCGAATCCATGGTGGACATCCTCTTCGACGCGTTCTTCCTCTGCGCCAGGGAGGAGATATGGATGCTCCAGGCCTACACTTTCTCGACTCCCGGCCTCGTCGCGAAGATCCGGAAGGCCGCGAAACGCGGGGTGAAGGTCCATATCGTCCTCTCGGCCAACTCCTTCAGGACAGCCTACGACGAAGCATCGAAATACTGCGCCGAGGACCTCATCGACGCGGGTGCCCAGGTCTACATGTTCGACGCGCCCGACGATTCATTCCTCCACTACAAGCTCTTCCTCGCCGACGGACAGGTGGCGGCCTTCGGCAGTCCCAACTACAACTTCAGGTCCCAGTATCTCTCGAGGGAAATAGCCATAGTCAGCGCCGATCCCGATGTCGGCGCGACGACGCTCGCCAATCTGCGGGGCCTCATGAAATCGGCCGCTCCCGTGACGATGGAGGAAGCGCGAAGCTACCGCGGCCTGAAATACATGCTGTCCTATTTCAGCATGATCCTGGGAGGCTGAGGCGATGAGAATGCCCCGCCCCCTCGTCATGACCCTGCTCATCCTCATCGCTTCGGCCGCGGCCGCCCTGCCCGCAAGCGCCGAGAACCAGGTTTCCCGCTATCACTCGGTGTCCATGGGCGGGATCTCGTCCGATTCCTATACAGCCGGCGAGTTCGCGGAATTTTCGGCCTCGGTGGAATTCTCCAGGGGCAAGGCGCTCAACCCGGCCCTCTCCCTGCGCTGGCTCATGCCGCTGAATCCCCTTTCCTACGAGGGATCCCTCGCCGGTCTCGGCCTCGACATCACTCTCTTCTATATAGGCCGGCATCCCCTGGCGAGGCTTTCCCCCAGGAAGTCCGCCCTGGCACCCCTCCTGAGCCTGACCGCCTATTTCCCCGTCGCCGACCTGGCGAATCCCATTTTCTCGGTGGGTCTCTCGCCCTTCCGCCTCTTCACGGGATTCGGATATTTCTCGGCCGGGATTTTCAGTCTCGTCCTGGACGACTCTTTCGCCGTCGATGGCTGGGGTCTCAAGCTTTTCGAATTTTCCTACATGGTATATTGAGGAATGGCGATGAAACACAGTATCCGGACCTGGACGGCATTCCTCCTCTTCCTCGCGGCGGTCGCGGGGGCGGGAGCCCAGGACCTGGCCTTCTCCATAGGCACCTGGAGCTTCTTCCGCGATTCGGCGGGAAGGCTGCCCTCTGGCGAGCCGGGCACCTTCGCCTCCCTGGGCGCCACCTACGGGCTGTCGCCGCGCGTCGAAGCCGGCGTAGCCCTCATACCCCGCCTCCTGCCCGACACCTTCGACGACCTCTTCGTCGAGGAGCATATCGGCATTTCGCTTTTCGGCGAGCGCGCCAGGAAGTCGGGGGAGCCGGCTATCTACATCAACGCGATCCTCGACGTCGGCGTGCTTTTCGGAGCGCACAAGATCCTCTCGGGCTCCCCGGAATTCTCGAGAGCCTTTTTCCTGCGCCTCACGCCCATCACCCTCGGGACTCCCTATTACGGAAGGCGCG
>CAZRYP010000087.1:0-9029 GCA_964604295.1 uncultured Treponemataceae bacterium | reverse complement strand
CGTGGACGCCCTTTTCGACAACACCAAGAAGAAGAGGGTCGTGAAGGGCGCCTCCAACAGGCCGCTCAAATCCCTCTCCGACATGCTCAAGGGCAAGCAGGGCCGCTTCCGCCAGAATCTCCTCGGAAAACGCGTCGACTATTCCGGCCGTTCGGTCATCGTCGTCGGTCCCGAGCTCAAGATGTGGCAGTGTGGTCTCCCCACCAAGATGGCTCTTGAACTCTTCAAGCCCTTCATCATGAAGAAGCTTGTGGAGAAAGACGTCGTCTACAACATCAAGAAAGCCAAGATGCTCGTCGAATCGGAGACTCCCGAAGTCTTTGCCGTCCTGGACGAGGTCGTCAAGGAACATCCCGTCCTCCTGAACCGCGCGCCGACCCTTCACCGACTCGGAATCCAGGCATTCGAGCCGGTCCTGGTCGAAGGCAAGGCCATAAAGCTCCATCCCCTCGTCTGCAAGGCTTTCAACGCCGACTTCGACGGAGACCAGATGGCCGTGCACGTTCCCCTCACCAACGCGGCCCAGTCCGAGTGCTGGACCCTGATGCTGTCCAGCCGCAACCTCCTCGACCCCGCCAACGGGAAAACCATAGTCTATCCCTCGCAGGACATAGTATTGGGCATCAACTTCCTGACGAGACCCAAAAAGGGTGTCCTGGGTGAGGGCAAGCGCTTCTCCTCGCCCGAGGAACTCCTCATGGCTTGCGAATCCGGAGCTTGCGATTACCAGGCTGAAGTAAGAGTACCGGCCACCAAGGGAATTGTCTGGGGTAAAGTAGGTGAAGCTCAGGACCTTCTCACCAACGGCACGATCATGACGACGGCGGGTCGCATCCTTCTCAACGAGGCTCTGCCCGCCCAGGTTCCCTACGTCAACTATTCCCTCACCGACAAGGATATCCGCGGCCTCATCGAGCACGTCTACAAGTTCAATGGCCCTTACATCACCGTGATTATGCTCGATGCCATCAAGAATATGGGCTTCCGCTACGCCACCTTCTTCGGCGCCACCATCGGCATGGACGACATCGTCATCCCGACCGAGAAGGCCAAGATGATCGAAGACGCCAACAAACAGGTGGACTCCATCCAGAAGCAGTATCTCGCGGGCCATATTACCCAGGACGAGCGCTACAACCGAGTCGTCGAAGTCTGGTCCAAGACCAACGAGGAACTGACGGCGGTGATGATGAAGACCCTGGAAAAAGACAAGGACGGCTTCAACAATATCTATATGATGGCTTATTCCGGCGCGCGAGGAAGCCGCAACCAGATCCGCCAGCTGGCGGGTATGCGCGGCCTCATGGCCAAGCCGTCGGGCGACATCATCGAGCTCCCGATCAGGTCGAACTTCCGCGAAGGTCTTTCTGTCATCGAATTCTTCATTTCGACGAACGGCGCCAGAAAGGGTCTCGCCGACACCGCGCTCAAGACGGCGGACGCGGGCTACCTCACCAGAAGGCTCGTAGACATCGCCCAGGACATGGTCGTCAACGACGACGACTGCGGCACCATCAACGGAGCCGTCCACACAGCCATCAAGGACGGCGAGGAAATCATCGAGCCTCTGCGCGAGCGCATCATCGGCCGCTTCACCCTCGACCCGATCCGCCATCCCATCACCGCCGAGGTCATCGTCGACTCGAACGAGGAGATAACCGAGGAAATCGCCGGTCTCATCGAAGCAGCCGGCATCGAGGAAGTGACAATCAGGACCGTCCTCACCTGCGAAGCCCGCTACGGCGTCTGCCGCAAGTGCTACGGCCGCAACCTGGCCACGGGCAGGACGGTGGACATCGGCGAGGCTGTCGGCATCATAGCCGCCCAGTCCATCGGCCAGCCGGGTACCCAGCTGACGATGCGTACCTTCCATATCGGCGGTGCGGCGACAAGAGCATCCGAGGAAAACCGCATCTATCTCAAGTATCCCGTCATCATCACGAAGATCCAGGGCACCTACGTCACGACCAAGGAAGGCCGGTTCCTCTTCACCAGGAAGGGCTATCTCTATGTCTGCAAGATCTTTTCCGCCTTCGATCTCGTCAAGGGAGACAAGGTTCTCGTCGAAGACGGCGCCCGAGTCCTCAAGACTTCGGCCATCATCAGGAAGTCTAATAAGTCGGAGGTCCTCGCCACCGACATTTCCTACGCCAAGCTCATACCGGGGAAGCTCCTCCTCATCGCCCAGGAACAGAAGCTGGAGATAAGGAACGGATCGGAACTCACCGTCCACGAAGGCCAGTTGGCCATCGCGAACGAAACCCTGGCCACATTCGACCCCTTCGCCGATCCGATAATCTCGGAGTACGACGGTTATGCCCGATTCGAGGACATCATCCCGGGCTCGACCCTCAAGGAAGAGATCAACGAGGAAACGGGCAATATCGACAAGAAGATCACGGAGTTCGCGGCCGAACGCGATTCCAAGCAGCCGCGCATCATCATCACGGATGAGGCGGGCAACGAGATCTTCGCCTACCTCTTGCCCGGCGGAGCCTACCTCAATGTCGAGGACGGCGAGATCATCAAGTCGGGCCGCACCCTGGCCAAGATCCTCAAGGAAAGCGCCAAGGCCATGGACATCACCGGCGGTCTTCCCAGGGTCGGCGAGCTCTTCGAGGCGCGCAAGCCCAAGAACCCCGCCATCCTGGCCATGGTTTCCGGCAAGGTATTCATCAAAGGCAACGTCAAGAACAAGCGCGTCATCGTGGTGACGGACCGATTCGGCAAGGAATACAAGCACCTCGTACCGATGGGCAGGCGCCTTCTCGTCCGCGACAACGACCAGGTCGAAGCCGGCGAACTTCTCTGCGACGGCAACAGGAACCCGCACGATATCCTCAACATCCTCGGCGAGCAGGCCTGTCAGGCATACCTCATGGACGAAGTCCAGCAGGTGTACAGGCTCCAGGGCGTCACGATCAACGACAAGCACATCGGCGTAATCATTCGCCAGATGATGAAGAAAGTGGAAATCGTCAGCCCCGGCGACACGCGTTTCATCTACGGACAGCAGGTGGACAAGTATAGGTTCCATGAGGAAAACGACAGGGTCATCAAGGAAGGCGGCCAGTCCGCGGTGGCGCGCCCGATGCTCCTCGGCATCACGAGGGCATCGCTCAAGATCGACTCCTTCTTCTCGGCGGCATCCTTCCAGGAGACAACGAAAGTCCTGACCGACGCGGCGATAGCCGGTTCCGTCGACAGCCTGCGCGGCCTGAAGGAAAACGTCATCATCGGACACCTGATCCCGGCCGGCACGGGCATGAGGATCTACAAGAACATCAAGCTTTCAGACGGCGAGCACGAGGATCTGGACGGTTTTGTCGAGGAGATTCTCGAGAAGCGCAAGCTGGAGAAGGAAATGGCGCCGATTCCCGCGCTCGAGGACAGGGCCGATTCGTCGGCGGCCTTCGAGGAGGAAACGGTGTTCGAGAACGACCCGGGCTTCGAGGCAGTCACCGAGGAGTGATGAAGCCGGATATCCGGATTCTCGATTTCGGGGTTCCGGCGTCCGGGTTAGAGCCCGGCGCCGGTATTGACAATGATTGATCTGCAGGGGTATCTTGGATCGCCTGGGAGACGCCACCGCGTTTTCCGACGATCCGTACCCGCGATTAATGAAACTGGTCCGCGTGATGCTGACACGCAGCGGCCGCATAAGGGAGTCTAGAGCATATATGCCGACGATCAACCAGCTTATCCGTCTCGGCAGGAAGCCGAACACATGGCGGACCAAAGCCCCGGCACTGAACGAGTGCCCCCAGCGCCGCGGTGTCTGTACCCGCGTCATGACCGTTACGCCCAAGAAGCCTAACTCGGCTTTGCGAAAAGTCGCTCGTGTGCGTTTGACGAACGGAATCGAAGTGACAGCCTATATTCCCGGCGTAGGCCACAACCTCCAGGAGCACTCGGTCGTGCTCGTCCGCGGAGGTCGTGTAAAGGACCTTCCCGGCGTTCGCTACCACATCATCCGCGGCGCGAAGGACACATTGGGTGTTGAAGACCGCAAGAAGGCCCGTTCGAAATACGGCGCCAAAAAGCCCAAGGCGTAAGGGAAGAGGCGAATACTATGGGCAGAAAAAAGAAATCCATCGATCGCGGCCACGCGCCCGATACGAAGTACAATTCCACGGCTATCACCAAGTTCGTCTGCAGGATGATGTGGCAGGGCAAGAAATCCACCTGTACCCGCATCATGTACGACGCTCTCGAAATCATGCAGAAGAAGTCCGGCGTTCCGGCCCTCGACGTCTTCACCAAGGCCCTCGAAAACGCGAAGCCAGTCGTCGAAGTGAAATCTCGGCGCGTCGGCGGCGCGACCTACCAGGTCCCCATCGAAATCCGCGATTCCAGGCGCGAAGCCCTCGCCATGCGCTGGCTCATCGCCGCCAGCCGTGCCCGGAGCGGCAAGGCCATGCCCGACAAGCTCGCCGATGAACTGCTCGACGCCTTCAACGGCACCGGCACCGCCATCAAGAAGAAGGAAGACACGCACAAGATGGCTGAGGCCAACAAGGCTTTCGCCCATTATAAGTGGTAATGAAAATCTTCTGATTATAAGAGCCCCAGCTTCGCTGGGGTTTTTTATTAGATGTGGCGAAAGCCTTGTTGGCCATAGCGAGCCGCAGGCGAGCGTTGGCGAAAGGCGCCGCCCATTACAAGTGCCGCTTCCAGCCGCCTCTCCCTCAGTTGGCAAAGCCCCGTCCTGGGATCGGCTATTTTTATGGCAGGATTGAGCCTATACTGAAACCATCATGAATTCCCCGCTTCCTCCGGATCCGGGCATCGACACGATAAGGAATATAGGGGGTCTCCCATGTCGATGCAGGCAAGACATCCATCACCGAGAGGATGCTCTTCCTCGCCGGCCTGAGGAGGGAGGCCGGGGCCGTCGACCAAGGCACGACGGCGACGGATTATCTTACCGTGGAAAGGCTTCACGGCATCACGGTCAAATCGGCGGCGGTGCGCTTCGATTGGGGAGGGGCGGCCGTCCATCTCGTGGACACTCCAGGCCATGTGGACTTCGGCAACGAGGTGGACAGGACCCTCCGCATCCTCGACGGGGCCGTCATCGCCCTGTGCTCCGTATCGGGCGTCCAGGCGAGAACCGAAGTCATCGCCGGGGCTTGCGCTGACAGGAATCTTCCTCGACTTTACTTCATCAACAAGATGGACAGGGCGGGCTCGGACTTTTCGGGCATCGTCGACGAGCTTCGCGGCGGCCTCGAGCCGGATGCCGTCGCCCTGCAGATCCCCCTCTTCGAGGAGAGGAGGTGGGCGGGCATCGTGGATATCGTCCGCATGGAGGCATGGCATTTCGCGAAGGCGACCGCGGAGGGCGAGGACGGGACGATAGCCCTGCCCGAACCCGCCCATGTCTCTCTTTCCCCTTCTTCCTTCAAGGCTGCCCTCGCGGCGCGGGCCCTCCTCATCGAGAAAGTCGCCGAGCGGGATGAGGCCATCCTCGATCTCTACGCCTCCAACCGCGAAATCCCGCCCGAAGCCCTGGCCCGCGCCGCCGCCGAAGCCGTCAAGGCGTGCCGCCTCGTGCCCGTACTCTGCGGATCAGCCTTCTCCGACGCGTCCGTAAGGCTTCTTCTCGATGCCGTCGTCAGCCTCCTGCCTTCCCCGGCCGAAGCCGCCGTACCGGCCGGCATAGATCCCCGCTCGAAAGCCCCCGTCGTGTTGCGCCCTACGCGGGATTCCCCGCTCGCGGCCTTCGTGTTCAAGACGCTCCGGGACAGCGCCGGCGATAACTATGCCTGGACGAGGATCTGGACGGGATCCATCTCGTCGGGTCGGAAGGTCCTGGATGCGCGATCCGCGAAGGATGTCGCCATAAGGAAGATATTCGGCATCCATGCCGACTCCCTCCTCGAGCTCAAGGAAGCCGGTCCGGGGGATGTCGTCGCCCTCAAGACCTCGGGACTCGAGGCTGGAGCCACGCTCTGCGAACGTTCATCGCCCATCATGTTCGAAGCCCTGGAGATACCCGAGCCCGTCGTCAGCCAAGTCATGGAGCCCTCGACGCTCCAGGACGTGGCGGCCATCCGCAAGGCCCTGGAATCCCTCGCGCTCGAGGACCTTTCGCTCCATGTCAGGGAAGAGAAGGAAACCGGCAGATTCGAAGTCTCGGGACAGGGCGAACTCCATCTGGAAATCGTCGCCGAAAGGCTGAAGCGGGAATACGGCCTCAGAATCAGGGCTGGCAACCCCAGGGTGAACTGCAGGGAAAGGCTCCTCAGGTCCTCAAAAGTGAGGGAGGAGTTCGATCATGATTTCGGCGGCGAGAGAATAAGGGTCCTTGTGGAGCTACGTGTGGAGACGGTCCGAAGCGGGACCGCGAACGGGGTGGTCCTGGCCCCGGGTCTCAGGCTCCAGCCCCAATACCTCACGGCCGCCCGCAGGGGAGCTGAATCGGCCATGGGCGTGGGGCCTGGGCAGGGCTGGCCCATGGAAGCCGTCCTCCTCACCATCACCGCCCTCCTTCCTCCCGGGAGCGGAACCGGCAGGAACGGGGAGACCGCGGTCGAGGCGGCATCAGCCCTCGCGGCCAGGAGGGCGCTCGTCGAGGCGGGTTCCGAAATCCTGGAACCCGTGATGCAGATCGACATAGAGTGTCCAGAAGAGCATTTCGGTCCCGTGCTCAACTCCATCTCGACGCGGGGCGGACGCATAGAATCCGTTGAGGACGGGGTGGGGCACAAGATCATCTCGGCCCGGGCACCCATGCGGAACCTCTTCGGATTCGCGGGCGAACTGCGCTCGATGAGCAGGGGCAGGGCACAGTTCCAGGCCAGATTCGGCAGCTACGAAGCTCTGAGGCAACCCCTTTAGCCAATAAAATTTAGGGAAAAAATAGGCCAATCGCCGCGGAAGCCTCTTGAACACTGTTGACAGTTCTTCTATAATCCGAGAGCCTTAATAAGAATATTCATGGCAGTAGGATCCGGCGGCATCGGTGCCGGCGGACTGTCTTCATGCGGCATCCGCGTTTTGCGTGAAGAGCCGGTGACGAAGCCAAGGAGGAAGAAGATATGGCCAAAGAAAAATTCGAGCGTACCAAGCCGCATATGAACGTCGGTACGATCGGACACATCGACCACGGCAAGACGACCCTGAGCGCAGCCATCACCATGTACTGCGGTCACAAGTTCGGCGACAAGGTCATGAAGTATGACGACATCGACAATGCGCCGGAAGAGAAGGCCCGTGGCATCACCATCAACACTCGACACCTCGAGTACCAGTCCACGAAGCGCCACTATGCGCACATCGACTGCCCCGGACACGCCGACTACATCAAGAACATGATCACCGGCGCCGCGCAGATGGATGGCGCCATCGTCGTCGTCTCCGCCCCGGACTCCGTCATGCCCCAGACTCGCGAGCATGTGCTTCTTGCCCGCCAGGTAGGCGTACCTTCCGTCCTCGTGTATCTCAACAAGGTCGACCTTGTCGACGACGCCGAGCTCATCGAGCTCGTCGAGGAAGAAGTGCGCGACCTTCTCAATTTCTATGGGTTCCCCGGCTCCACGACCCCCATCATCAAAGGTTCCGCATTCAAGGCCATGACCGAGCCCGATAATCCCGAGGCCACCAAGAGCATCCAGGAACTTCTCGATGCCATGGACAGCTTCTTCCCCGATCCCGTCCGCCTTACGGACAAGCCCTTCCTGATGCCGATCGAGGACGTCTTCTCCATTTCCGGGCGCGGCACGGTCGTTACCGGACGTATCGAGCGCGGCGTCATCCACGTCAACGACACCGTAGAGATCGTGGGCATCAAGCCGACCAAGACCACTGTCGTCACCGGCGTCGAGATGTTCAACAAGCTCCTGGACGACGGACAGGCTGGAGACAACGTCGGAACCCTCCTCCGCGGCGTGGACAAGAAGGAAGTCGAGCGCGGACAGGTTCTCGCCAAGCCGGGCACCATCACTCCGCACACGAAGTTCACCGGTCAGGTCTATGTGCTCAACCAGGCCGAAGGCGGACGCCACAGTCCCTTCTTCTCCGGTTACAGACCCCAGTTCTACTTCAGGACGACCGACATCACCGGCACCGTGACCCTGCCCGAAGGCAAGGAAATGGTCATGCCCGGCGACAACACGCCGATCAACGTCGAGCTGATCTACCCGATCGCCATGGAAAAGGGACTGAAGTTCGCCATCCGCGAGGGCGGCCACACGGTCGCTTCCGGCCAGGTTGTCGAGGTTATTGCGTAAACGGCTTTTGAAAGGGCTGTCCGAACCCGTCGCGGGGCTGGACAGCCCTTTTGTTTTCTGCAATAATGACCTGCTTGCTGGAATTGTTCGGGCAAGCGGGTCATTGACTGTATGGGCTGAAGCCGTACTGTCCGTGGGGCTCTTGTGCCCCGCAGCACATGGAATTGAGCGCGCCCGCCAGGGTACGGCTCGAAATCGTATGTGCAAGAGATCTTTGGAGGACACATGAAAGACAGAATCCGTGTAAGGCTGAGAGGCTTCGATGTGCGCCTGGTCGACGACAGCGCCAGCGGTATCGTGAAGACGGTTCAGAGCGCGGGAGCGAAAGTTTCCGGCCCGATTCCCCTTCCTACCCGCATCAGCAAGTATACAGTGCTGAGATCGCCGCACGTGCACAAGAAGAGCAGGGAGCAGTTCGAGATGAGGACGCACAAGCGTCTCATCGACATTCTGGAACCCACTCCCGAAGTCATGGATGCCTTGATGAAGCTGGAGCTTCCCGCGGGTGTCGATGTCGAAATAAAGCAGTGAGCGCATTCGCCCGCTGAAATGCCGAAACGCCCGGCTTAGTGCCGGCCGCGTTCAACGCAGGAGAGCCGAATGATCGGAATAATCGGTAAAAAGCTTGGGATGACCCAGGTGTTCGACGATACGGGGAGACTCATTCCCGTAACGGTCGTCCAGGTTGTGCCCAATGTTATCGTCGGAAAGAAAACCACCGACAAGGATGGCTACGACGCTATCGTGGTCGGAGTCTACGAGAAGAAGAAGACCAGGGTCACGAAGCCCTACGGC
>CAZRYP010000086.1:0-9067 GCA_964604295.1 uncultured Treponemataceae bacterium | reverse complement strand
GTACTATTTTTTGGGGAGGGACGAGCAAGGGGGTCTTCCTTCGCGAGGAAGACATCCCCCCCGCGGGAGTGGGGAGGGACGCCTTCCTCCTCAGGATAATGGGGAGCCCCGACCTGAGACAGATCGACGGTCTCGGCGGAGCCGTATCAACCACGAGCAAGGTGGCGATAATATCCAAAGCCGACGGCCTCAATTCCGATGTCAATTACACTTTCGCCCAAGTCTCAATCGACAAGCCCTTCGTCGACTACAAGGGCAACTGCGGAAACATTTCTTCCGCGGTAGGTCCTTACGCGCTGGAAATGGGCTTGGCGCCCTTCTCGGATCCCGAGACCGTCGTTAGAATCTTCAACACCAACACCAAGAAGGTCATTTATTCGCACGTGGCGACACCGAGTGGCAAAGTGGCCTACGAAGGCGATTTTTCAATCTCCGGCGTGCCGGGTACTTCGTCCCGAATCAAACTGGCCTTCAAGGATCCCGCAGGTTCCGTCACGGGAGCCTTGCTTCCTACGGGCAACGCAAGGGACATCCTCGAGGTCGAAGGTATCGGCAGGCTTGAGGTTTCCATCGTCGACGCCGCAAACCCCCTGGTTTTCGTACGCGCTTCCGATATCGGCATGACAGGCAGGGAAATGCCCGAAGAAATTGATGGAAACAAACGCAGGCTCGATATGCTCGAGGCGATCCGCCGGGCCGCGGCCTTCCGTCTTGGCTTCGTGAAAAATCCCTCCGATTCCGCAGCCCTATCGCCCGCCGTGCCCAAAATGACGATCGTCGCGAAGCCGGGAAGCTTCGTTGCCTCGAGCGGAGAAACAGTGGACGATTCCGAAATCGACCTCATGGGCAGGATGATGTCCATGCAGAAAACGCACAAAAGCTACGCGCTTACCGGTGCGCTTTGTACCGCCGCCGCGGCTGTCGTAGAAGGCTCTCTGGTCCATGAAGTCGTACGCTCGGATTTCAATCCGGCCGATCTCCGTATCGGACATCCGAGCGGCATAATCCGCGCCGGCGTCGATGTCGAAGGTGACAAAGAAGGAATACTTACGATCCCATGGGCTTATGGGTTCAGGACCGCGAGGCTCCTGATGCATGGGACCGCGTATTATATACAGGATCTTTAGCATCCTGAAAACTCAAGGAGGAACGAGATGAGGAAATTAGCTCTGGCTCTCGTGGCGCTTACTGTTTTCGCGATAGGGCTAGGTGCCCAGACCAAGAAAGTCGACTTCCCGAAACGTCCCATCGAAATGGTCATTCCATTCGGTGCGGGCGGGGCCAGCGACATATTCGCGCGGCAATATGCCCAATTGGCCGAAAAATTCTTGGGCAAAGCATTGACCCCGATCAATAAAGGCGCGGCGGGTACGATAGAGGGCATGACTTATGTCTACAATCAGTCGGCCGATGGATATACGGTTTTGGAGATCACTCCTTCCCTCCTCATCATCGAGGCACTCAAAAAAAGCCCAATTAAGTTCAGGGAAAGTTTTGAACCCCTCATGCGCGTCCAGTCGGATCTCCAATGCATCGGAGTGGCCAAGAACTCGAAGTTCAAGAGCTTCAAGGAACTCATCGACTATGCCAAAGCCAACCCCGGCAAAAAGCTCAAGATCGGGGGACTTTCCCCCGGCGGCCTCGACGACTACATAGCCAACGGCCTCGCCGACGCGGCAGGCATCGACTGGATTTATGTTCCCTACAAGTCCGGATCGGAGATCAAGGCGGCTGTTCTGGGCGGCGAACTCGATGTCTATCAGGACAAGCTGATCTCCTTCCTTCCCCTGGTCGACTCAGGCGACATCAGACCCCTCGTCGTTCTCAACGACATCCGGCTCACCCAGGTTCCTTCCCTCAAGGAGGTGCCCTGCACCGTCGAACTGGGAATACAGTTCACACAGGGTTCTTGGAGAGGATTCTGCGTCAAGAAAGGCACTCCTCCCGAGATCAAACAGATTCTGATCGACGCTCTCCAGAAAGCCTACGAGACCCCAGGCTACAAGGACATGGAAGCCAAGGAAATGACCAACATCCGTCCCGGTTACGCGACCGCCGATGAGTTCCGCAAGATATGGGATGACGAGTACAATGGCTATGTGGCCATTTTCAAGAAGACTGGTGTTTTGAAATAAGAATCAGGCGCGCCTTTTCAAGGCGCGCCATTTTCTGAAAATGCCGGCCCCGCGCAGACGCAACGCTGTGAGGGACTGAAGGCATATGAGGCGCAAGGGGTTAGTCATGGAAGCTGTATTCACTGTCGGGATCATGATATTTCTTGGGATTGCCGCTTTTCTATCTTTCGGAATAAGCGGGGAGACGATTGCGGGAGATCTTTTTGGTGCATCCAGATTCCCTCTCGTTGTCATCGGGATCGGATTGACGTTATGCGCTCTTCTTCTTGTGAAACAGCTGAGGGCGAAGAAGGGGAAAGGCGAAAAGTTGCTCGATCTTTCCATGCCGTCCGGCAGGGCAATCGCCCATGCGGCCCTCGCGCTGGTAGTCTACCTCGCCGTCATGAATATCCTGGGTTTCATTTTATCCACCTTTCTTTTCTGCGTCGCTGAGGCGTTGGTGATGGGGTACAGGAAGCGCGGCAAGCTCGCGATGTTCGCGATCCTGGCCACCGCCGGGCTTTTCCTTCTTTTCGGCAAGGCTTTCTTCGTTCCGCTCCCTCGAGGGATCGGGCTCCTCAAAGAAATCAGTTATCTGCTGTATTGAAGCAGGAGAAGGAAAACAACCATGGATAATTTCGTAAAAGCGCTAGGCTTTGTTATAGCTCAGCCCCTCAATCTCATACTCATAATCGCCGGAACCTTGTTCGGGATGGTATGCGGAGCCCTCCCGGGTGTCAGTTCCTCGATGGCGATCATCCTTCTGCTGCCTTTCACATACAGCATGAACCCGGTTACGGCTATCGTCACGCTCGTGGCGGTCTACATCGGAGGGGCGGCCGGCGGATCGATATCTGCCATACTCCTCAAGATTCCCGGAACGCCGGAAGCGGTGGCTACTGTCTTTGACGGACACCCCATGGCTCGCAAAGGCCAGGCGGGGAAAGCCCTTGGAATAGCGATTTCGGCTTCTTCTTTCGGGGGGATCTTCTCCGCGTTCTGCATGGTCGTAGCCGCTCCCCTGCTCGCCTCACTGGCCCTCAAGTTTCAGAGCGCCGAATACTTTATGCTCGCCCTTTTAGGGCTCAGCTGCATAACGAGCATAGGCGGCAAGGACCAGCTGAAGGCCCTCATCGCGGCGGTGCTGGGGCTCCTTTTCTCAACCATCGGGATCGATCCGATCAACGGTATTAATCGTTTTGTGTTCGATCAGCCTTTTTTGATGAACGGCATCAATTATATTCCCGTCATGATCGGGGTTTTCGCGGTCGCCGAAGTCTACAAGACGTTAGGCGAGGAGTATGGCAAAACTTCTTCCGAGCTGACAGCCCATGGCAAAATATCGATGGAGATAATCAAGGTCGCCGAGATGCTTAAAATGTGGAAGACGCTGATTAAGTCATCCATTATCGGCACGATCATAGGCATAATACCGGCCGCGGGCGGTTCGATCGCGGCTCTCGTCTCCTACGGCGAAGCGGTCCGATCGAGCAAGAATCCTGAAAAATTCGGAACAGGAGAGCCTGAAGGAATCGCGGCCCCGGAATCGGCCAACAATGCGGCTGTCGGCGGTTCGATGGTACCCACTATGGTTCTGGGGATTCCCGGAAGCCCAACCGCCGCGGTCATCATGGCGGCATTCATGATCCACGGGCTCCGGCCAGGCCCTTTGCTCCTCAAAGATCAGCCCATACTGCTCTATTCAGTATTTATCGGAATACTTTTAGCATCAATACTCCTCTTGGTTGGGGGCCGCTTCATTTCAAAAGAATTCGCGCGCGTGCTTAAACTGCCCTATCCGCTTCTCGGAACGCTCATCATAGCTCTGGGCGTCGTCGGGGCGTACGCGCTGCAGAACTCCTTCTACGATGTGATGGTCATGTTCGTTTTCAGCATCATCGGCTACCTTTTCAACCATTTTAAGTATTCGTCCTCGGCCTTCATCCTGGGACTCATTCTCGGGGGAATCGCCGAGAATTCGCTGCGCAAACAGCTGATCATCGGCGACGGCAGCTGGGCTGGGTTCGTGACAAGGCCAATCTCTCTTGTCATACTCATCGTTTCCATCCTGGCATTCCTCTATCCGCTCTTAACAAAAAAGAGCAAGGGGAAAAATAAACTGTAAACACGCCTTCGGTGGACGCCATGGAGAGCCCGCTGGCAATAGCCAGCGGGCTCTTTCCATCGTAGGATAGGGACGGGGGCCGCAGCCATGCACAGCGACCATTCCGGAAAGTTCGACGAATTCACGATCGGCGATCTCGCACGGCTTATGTACGAGGGAGCGCTCAGTTCCTCAGACCTGGTCGAATACTATACAGACAGGATCAGCAAGATCGACGCGGGCGCAAGCGCCGGCGCCGGTGCCTCCGCCCGTGTCCCCCAAAGCCAAGGCCCTCGCCTCAACTCCGTCCTCCACATGAACGACGAGGCCTTAGCCATCGCCGGGCGGCTGGATGAGGAAAGGCGGCGCGGCGCGGTCCGAGGCCCCCTCCACGGCATTCCCATCCTTCTGAAAGGCAACATCGACACAGGCGACTCCATGCCCACGACCGCCGGATCCCTGGCCCTCCAGGGCCGCCTCGCCGCGGAAGATGCCGCGCTCGTCGCTCGCCTGCGAAGCGCCGGAGCCATCATCCTCGGCAAAACCAACCTGAGCGAGTGGGCCAATTTCCGCTCCACGCATTCCTCCTCCGGCTGGAGCAGCGAGGGCGGCCAGACAAGGAACCCCTATGCCCTCGACCGCAATCCCTCGGGCTCCAGCTCAGGCTCGGCCGTCGCCGTATCAGCCAACCTCTGCGCGGCGGCCGTGGGCACGGAAACCGACGGTTCCATAATCTCCCCCTCCTCGGTGAACGGCATCGTGGGTATAAAACCGACGGTCGGATCGGTGAGCGCCCAAGGCATCATTCCCCTATCCTTCAGCCAGGACACGGCCGGCCCCATGGCCAGGACCCTGCGCGACGCGGCCCTCCTCCTCGCCGCCATGGCGGAACCGGGGACAATGTCTGGCATTCTCCCTCCGGCGGGCGCGGAGCTGCGCGATCTGCGCGGCATCCGCCTCGGCATCGCGCGCAATTTCTGCGGAGTCCTTCCCGATGTGGACAAAGTATTCGAAGAAGCGCTGCGGGCGCTGCGCGATCTCGGCGCCGAAACCGTGGAGATGAAGCTGGAGGCGGAAGCGGGCTTCGACGAGGCTGAACTCGAAGTGATGCTGTACGAATTCAGGCATGGCATCGCCGGATACCTGGTTCGAGGCTGCAGGAACGCCGGTACTGACGCGATGCGCGATCTCGACGATCTCATCGCCTTCAACCGAACCCGCGCCGGTGACGTGATGCCCTGGTTCGGCCAGGAACTGTTCGAAATGGCGGCCACCAAGGGCGGCCTTGCCGATGAAGCCTACCTGAAGGCCAGAGCCTTATGCGCCTCGGCCTCCAGGGAGCGCGGCATAGACGCGGCGTTGGCGCGCGACAGGCTGGACGCCATCCTCTCCCCTTCGGGAAGCCCCGCATGGAAGACCGATCATATCCTTGGGGACCACTACATGGGAGGAGGCTGCACATCCCTTCCCGCGGCGGCGGGCTATCCTCACCTCACCCTTCCCTCAGGCTTCATCCACGGGCTCCCCGTCGGCCTTTCGATATTCGGCCCCAAATACGGCGAGGCGACCCTCATAAGGATCGCCTCGGTATTCGAACACAGGACGCAGGTCCGCCGGCCGCCCCGGTTCGAGGCCGCGGCGGGCTGAAGCCTGTCAGCGCGCCTTCTGGGGCACCATATAGAGTGTGGAAAGGTCGTAACCCTGGGCTTCCGCGATGCCCTTCATCTTCTCGAGGAGCTCGGGAGACACTTCGGGCATACGGGAAAGGAACCAGAGATATTTTCTGGTGTTGTTGCCGACGAGAGCCCACTGGTAGTCCACGTCGTCGAGGCCGAACACCAGGTAATCCGAGGTGAAGAGGCCGAAGAACTTGACCTTGAGGGCGCCGGGAACGGCGTCATCGGGACGCCAGGCCACGGCCTTCACGTCGGTGTACTTCCCGTCGAGGGTTTTCTTGAACCCGGAATTGAGCACGGAAACCCTGCCATCGTCCCTGATGGCGTATTCAGCCGTGGCGCCGACGAGGGTCTTCTCGAAGCCGTGCTGGTAGCGCGCGACTTCATACCAGCGGCCGAGATAGCGCTGGAGGTCGAGGGAGGGTACGAGATCGAGGGGCTTCGGGGTCTCGGCCCAGAGGCTGGCAGATGCCAGCGCCAGTGCCACGAGTATGGACATTCTTGCGATTCTTTTCACGATTGCTCTCCTGGAAATACTTTTATCCGCTCACGGCGGCATTGTCGTTCCAATATACGAAAAACGTGGGCAGGCCGGCAACGACGCGGCGCGCCCACGAATGCCAGGTATGGTCGAAATATCGGGGCCGCGCCTCAGACAGGCTCGGGCCAGGACTCAAGGGAGCGCCGTCTCCGCCGCGATCTTTTTGCCGTATTCACGCGCTGCGGCGAGGCCCGCCTCGTCGGGATTCCACAGGTTGCGGAACCCTTCCTGCGGAACTTCGAAACCGCCGGCCCTGAGCAGCTCGGCGAGCACCTTGTTGCCCTCGCCCGACCAGCCGTAGCAGCCGAAAACCCCAGCCTTCTTGTTCTTGAACTTCAGTCCCTTCATCTCCTCGAGAATCCCCGCCACAGCGGAGAGGATGCCCGCGTTCACCGTCGGGGAACCCACGAGAATGGCCTTGGATCTGAAGATATCGGTGATGGCGTCGTTCCTGTCCGATTTGCCCACGTTGTGGAGCCGCACTTCCGTGGAGGGCGAGGCCTCCGTTATTCCCTGGGCCACCGCCTCGGCCAGCTTCCTCGTACCGCCCCACATGGTGTCGTAGATGATCGCGATGCGGTCTTCCTTGTAGTCCTGCGCCCACTCGGCGTATTTGCCCACGATCTGCAGGGGATCCTTCCGCCAGATGACGCCGTGGCTCGTCGCGATGATGTCGACGGGCAGGCCAAGGCCGACAACTTCGTCGATCTTCGCCTTCACGAGGGCGCTGAAGGGCGTGAGGATGTTCGCGTAGTACTTGATGCACTCGGCCCAGAGTTCGCCCTGGTCCACGAGATCGTTGAAGAGAAGTTCGGAGGCGTAGTGCTGGCCGAAGGCGTCGTTCGAGAAGAGGATGGCCTCGCCCGCCAGATAGCTGAACATGGAATCGGGCCAGTGGAGCATGCGGGCTTCGACGAACACCAGCTTCTTGCCGTTGCCGAGGTCGAGTTCGTCGCCCGTCTTCACGACATGGAAGTTCCAGTCCTCGTGGTACTGGCCCTTGAGCGATTTCACCGCGTTGGCCGTGCAGTAGACGGGCAGCCCCGGGCGGCGGCGCAGCAGCTCCGGGAGGGCCCCGGAATGGTCCACTTCGCCGTGGTTCTGGACGACGGCGTCCAGCTTGGCCAGGATGCCCTCGGCTTCGAGGTTGTCGACGAATTCCTTGGCGAAGGGCATCCAGACCGTATCGACGAGGACTGTCTTCTCCTCCTCGATCACGTAGGAGTTGTAGCTCGAGCCCTTGTGCGTCGAATATTCCTCGCCGTGGAACTTCTTGAGCTCCCAGTCTATCTTCCCCACCCAGGATACATTGCCTTTCACATGCTTTTTCATCATCGCCTCCTCCATGCCTGAATCCATGCCTTAAATATACGCATAACGCGAGGCAATGCTGTAACATCTGTTACGGTTAGGCCATAATGCCCGATCCAGGACCGTTTCCAGGGGGGGGGCCAGGCGGCGATCAGACGGGCCGGTCCCTTCAGATGCGCTGGCCCTTGATGATGCGGACCAGCAGGATCACGACGGCGACGACAAGGAGGATGTGGATGAATCCGCCCATTGTATAGGAGGTGACCAAGCCCAACAGCCAGAGTACGACCAGTATCGCGGCGACAAGTGATAACATACCTTACTTCCTTCAGAGTTTGAAAAGAAGCCCGAAGTACGAAGCCCTGAGGCCCGATTCGAGATTGAGCGCGACATTGTTCGAGACAAAGTAGCTCAGGCCGCCGATGGAATCGAATCCGACCCCGGGGAAAAGCGTGAGCCCCAGGCCCAGGTATGAGTCGAAGTTCCCGAGCCAGGAGATCTCCGAGGGGAAATTCAGCGTGCCCCAGCAGAAGTGGAGCGTGCCGTAGACGCCGGTGGACAGGGACACGCTGTTGACCAGGCTCAGGCCGACGCGACCCGCGATCCCGTAGGTGAATGGAAGCTTTTCGCCGATGACGAATTTCCCTATGGGGTATTCCACGCCTCCGCCGAGACCGAAGCCGTCATTGTAGTGCAGGCCCAGGCCGATGTTCGCGTTCAACGAGCCCGGGGCGACAAGCATGCCGTTCTTGGCGAACGAATCCCCGAACGCGAATCCGGAGAACAGGACGAGTGCCGCGAGGAGCAAGGAAATTTTTCTTTTCATAAGAATCCTCCATCGATAAATTTGGTTGGAACTACATTTTTATGGCGCGAATCCGTCTAGGAATGGATCAACCGTGTTTCAGCGAACCTCTATCGTGTAGTAATCCACGATGTCCCTGGACTGCACGCAGAAGACGAGGACGACATGATCGGATTCTATCGGCCGCATTTTCCAGTTGCCGCTCTTCCCGGCTTCCCTGTAGGGCTGCTGGGATGAGTAGATATACTTCCGCGCGGAGCCGTGGGGAGGGATGACCATGGAACTCATGGGTCGCGAATAATCCTCGTATCTCTGGCCCTGCACAAAGGGGAAAAACGCCCCATTGTTGTATTTCAGCGAGGACTTTTCCCACACTATGAGAACGGGGTGGTCGGTGGGATTCCTGAATTCCACGTAAAAGCCCGTGATCCGCCCATGCCCTATCCCGTTGCCGTTATTGTTCCCGGAATTTTCCCATCCCGGCTGCACCGAGATCGTCACAAGATCGGTTTTTCT
>CAZRYP010000085.1:0-9076 GCA_964604295.1 uncultured Treponemataceae bacterium | reverse complement strand
GAATAGTGGGCACGGGATTGATCGCGGAGTTCCACGCGAAGGCTCTGGCCGAGATTAAGGGAGCGAAGCTCGTCGCCTGCCTGGACAAATTCCCCGAAAGGTCCAAGGCCTTTTCGGAAAAGCACGGCTGCGCGGCCTACGACGACCTGGGATCCTTCCTGGCCCATCCCGGCCTGGATGTCGTGAACATCTGCACGCCTTCGGGGCTGCACCTGGACGCCGCCCTTCCCGCCGCCGCGGCCGGCAAGCATCTGATCATCGAAAAGCCGCTGGAGACGACGACGGAACGATGCGCGAAGATCATCGAGGCGTGCCGGAAGGGCGGCGTCACGCTGTCCGGCATATTCCCCTCGCGGTTCCACGAGGCCGCCAAGGCCCTGAAAGCCGCCGTCGAGGGCGGCCGCTTTGGCCGGCTCACGATGGGCAGCGCCTACGTGAAATGGTGGAGGGACCCCGAATACTACGCCAAGGGCGGCTGGAAGGGGACCAAAGCCCTCGACGGCGGCGGCGCGCTGATAAACCAGTCCATCCACGCCATCGACCTTCTCCTCTGGTTCATGGGCGACGCGGCGGAAGTGACGGCATGGACGGGAACCGTCGGCCATGAGGGCATCGAAGTCGAGGACAACGCTGTCGCGGCCATCAAGTTCAGGAACGGAGCCCTCGGCGTCATCCAGGGATCCACCGCGGTCTGGCCCGGCTTCCTCAAGCGTGTGGAAGTGTCGGGCATGACGGGAAGCGCCATCATGGAGGAGGAAAACCTCTCCTTCTGGAAATTCCGGAACGAAACCCCGGCCGATGACGAAATCAGGCGCCTTCTCGCCTCGGCCACCTCCTCGGGAGGAGGGGCCTCCGATCCGGCCGCCATCGGCCACCACGGACACAGGCTCCAGTTCGAAAACGTGATCGCCGCCATCGAGAACGGCACCAAGCCCCTCGTCGACGGCGTCGAAGCCTCCAAGGCCGTGTCCCTCATCGAGGCGATCTACAGGAGCGCCGAGACGGGAAAACCGGCGGTCGTGGTGGGCCTGTGATACGCCTGAGCGGTTTCGCCGACGAGGCCGCCGACGGCATCGAGGGCCAGATCTCGGTGATCCAGGCTCTCGGCTGGAAGGGCATCGAGCTGCGCAGCGTCGACGGCGTCAACGCCCACGACCTGGGGGATGCCGACTTCGACCGGGTGAAGCGCGCCCTGGACAAGGCCGGGATCGAGGTCAACTGCCTCGGCTCCACGATCGCCAACTGGGGCAAGAGCGTCGATGAGGATTTCGCCGCTTCCATGGCGACGGTGGAACGCGCCATCGCGAGGATGAAGTCCCTCGGCACGAAATTCGTGCGCATCATGAGCTACGCGATAGCCCTCGACGGGCGGGGCTGCCTCCTGCCCGACCAGGACTTCCCGAATCGCGCGGTACGGCTCAGGGAAATATGCGGCCGCTTCGAAGCCGAAGGGATCGTGCCCGTGCACGAGAACTGCCTCAATTACGGCGGCATCAGCTATGCCCATACCCTGGAACTGCTCGAAGCCGTCCCCTCCATGCGCCTCGTCTTCGATACGGGCAATCCCAGCCTCACCCCCGACTTCACGAAGCCCTGGCCCTATCCCAATCAGGACGCATGGGAAGCGTGGCGGCGGCTCAAGCCCCATGTGGCCCATATCCACGTGAAGGACGGATGGAGGGATGCCGCGACCGGGAAGGAACACTATGTGTACCCCGGCGAAGGTCCCTCGCGCGTGGCCGATATCCTGGCCGACGCCATGGCTTCGGGTTACTCGGGCTGGCTGACCATCGAGCCGCACATGGCCGTGGTCTTCCACGATTCTTCCGTATCGTCGCCCGAGGAAAGGCGCAGGGCCGTCTTCGCGGAGTACGGGCGCCGCCTGGAGTCCATGCTCGAAGGGCTGGGGGCGAGCGTGAGGAACGGGGAAGTCGGGTACTCCTGAAAGAATGAAAAGGCGGAAACGATGAACGAGAAGAATCCTTCAAGGCGGTTCAGGGTCGATGCCCTCGATGTGGCCGTATTCGGAAACCGCGCCGATATGGGCGCCTTCGCGGCCGAGGAATGCGCGGCCGCCGTCCGTGAGGTCCTGAGCCGCCAGGCCGCGTGCCGGATGGTCTTCGCGGCGGCTCCCTCTCAGAACGAGGTTCTCGCCGGACTGGCAGGGGCCTGGGGAATAGACTGGTCGAGGGTGCAGGCCTTCCATATGGACGAGTACGTGGGTCTCGCGCCCGAAGCTCCCCAGCGTTTCGGGGTCTTCCTGAGGGACCGGCTCTTCGGTCTCCTGCCTTTCGGCAGGGTGGAATACCTCGGGAAGGGGGGAGCTTCGGGCGCGCCAGGCGCCGCCGCGGCCGAGGCTTCGCGCTATGCGGCACTCATCGCGGAATCCCCCATCGACATAGTCTGCCTCGGGGTCGGGGAGAACGGACACATAGCCTTCAACGATCCCGGCGTCGCCGACTTCGGCGACCCTCTTCTCGTCAAGGAAGTGAGCCTCGACCGCGAATGCAGGCTCCAGCAGGTCCATGACGGATGCTTCCCCGACTTCGACGCCGTGCCCCCCACGGCCCTCACCCTCACCATACCGGCCCTCATGTCCGGGAAAAAGCTCTTCTGCGTCGTGCCTGGACCGACCAAGGCCCGCGCCGTGAAGGGGATGCTCGAAGGACCCATATCGGAAGCCTGCCCCGCCAGCATCCTGCGCAGGCACGGGCATTGTGCGCTCTATCTCGACGCCGCCTCGGCCGGGGAACTCGGATGAGCGGAAGCCGGGAGGCCGGTTTGACGGCCGGCCGGATAGCCAACTCGAAAGCCAGCCCAAAGCCCGGCTCAAAGGCCCTCCTCCTCAAGAACGCTTTCGTCCTCACCCCCTTGAGAAAACTTCCCGGGGGAGGGGTATTCGCGAGGAACGGCCTCATCGAGAAGGTTTTCCCCGACGGAGAAACGCTGGTCCGCTTCCAATCCTCCCTGCCCGCGGGCAGCGGGGAAATGGAAGTGATCGACCTGGGAGGCGATTACCTGGCTCCCGGGTTCATAGACCTCCACTGCCATGGAGGCGGCGGCCACGACTTCATGGACGGCAGCGCCGAAGCCTTCGCGGGGGCGGGCAGGATGCACCTTTCGCACGGCACGACATGCCTGTATCCGACGACCCTGGCAAGCACCGGGGATGCCATTCAAAGGACGATCAAGGCGTTCCGCGACGCGAAGGGGATGGAGGGATTGCCCGAATACCCCGGACTTCATCTCGAAGGACCTTACTTCGCGATGTCGCAGCGGGGCGCCCAGGATCCCAGGCACATAAGGAACCCCGACAGGGCCGAGTACGAAGCCTTTCTAGAATGCTCGGGGGATATCGCCCGCTGGACTCTCGCGCCCGAGCTTCCCGGCGCGATGGAAATGGCAAGGGAGCTGGTCTCCAGGGGCATAGTGCCGGCCATCGGCCACAGCGACGCGACCTATGCGAAAATTGCCGAAGCCTGGGAAAACGGCTTCACCCTCGTGACCCACCTCTATTCCGGTATGTCGACGGTGCACCGGATCAACGCGTACCGCCACGCGGGCGTCGTCGAGGGCGCCTATCTCATAGACGACATGGCGGTTGAGGTGATAGCGGACGGCTGCCACCTGCCCGAAAGCCTCCTGAGGCTGATATGCAAGATAAAGCGGACCGACAGAATATGCCTCGTCACGGACGCTATGCGCGCCGCAGGTCTTCCCGAGGGGGAGTACATCCTGGGAGGGAAGACGGACGGGCAGAAGGTGCTCGTGAGGGACGGAGTCGCCTGGACGGCCGACGGGCAGTCCTTCGCGTCGAGCGTCGCCACCGCCGAAAGGCTCGTGAGGACGATGACGACGCTGGGAGGCGTTCCGATCGAGGAAGCCGTGGCCATGATGACATCGTCGCCGGCGAAGGCCATGGGCATTCATGACCGGAAGGGGTCCATCGTCGCCGGCATGGACGCCGATCTCGTGGCTTTCGACGCGAAGGTCGAGGTCAAGGCCGTGATCGCGAAGGGGAGTGTGGAAAAATGCCTGTATCGCTGAAGAACGAAGCCGAACTCGAAGAGTACATGTCGGCGCCCTCGGAGAGGGTCATCGATGTGATGAGAGGCATGGAGGGGGACCTCCTCCTGCTCGGGGCCGCCGGCAAGGTGGGCGTCACGCTGGGCATGATGGCCGCGCGCGCGGCGAAGGCGGCCGGAAGGGAAGGCGGCGTCGTGGCGGTGTCGAGGTTCGGGGACGCGGCCGCGCGCGCCAAGTTCGAGTCGGCCGGCGTCAAGGCTATTTCCTGCGACCTGCTCGACAGGACCGCCGTCGCGAGGCTTCCGGAATCGCGCAACGTTATTTTCCTCGCCGGCAAGAAATTCGGCACGAGCGGGGCACAGGACCAGACCTGGGCCATGAACACCGTAGTGCCGGCCAACGTCGCCGAACGCTATCCCGATTCGAGGATGGTCGTTTTCTCGACAGGCTGCGTGTACCCCTTCGCGGGTCCGGAAACGGGGGGCTGCGTCGAAGGCGACGCCCCCGCTCCCGTGGGCGAATACGCCCAGTCGGCGCTCGGACGGGAAAGGGTCTTCGAATACTATTCGCGCAGGAACGGCACCCCCGCATGCCTTTTCCGGCTCAACTACGCCATCGACCTGCGCTACGGCGTCCTCCACGACATCGCGAGAAAACTGCTCGATGGAGCGCCGGTGGACCTCGCCGCGGGCACCTTCAACTGCATCTGGCAGGGCGACGTTCTCGAGCGGGCCCTGCTTGCGCTAGACTGCTGCGCCTCCCCGCCCTTCGCGCTCAATGTCACCGGACCAGAGACGTTGTCGGTGCGCTGGGCCGCGGAAGAACTCGGAAAGAGGCTGGGCGTCGAACCGAGCTTCGTCAACGGGGACTCGGCATCCAAGCCAGTCTACCTTTCCAACGCGGCCTTGTCTTTTTCCCTCTTCGGCTATCCGAAGGTTTCCCTCGCCCTGATGCTGGACATGACGGCCGCCTGGATGGCGTCGGGCGGAACATCCCTGGGCAAGCCGACCCATTTCGAGCAGACGGACGGGAAGTTCTGAGAGGCGGCCGCCGAGCCGCGCCGAATACGCATATCCGGAGGCTGACATGAAAATTTCCGAGCTGCCGTCCTTCGTGCCTGAAACGATCAGGCGCGGCACGGTGATACCGGCCATGCCCCTCGCCCTCGACGCCGACAGGCGTTTCGACGAGCGTCGGCAGCGCGCCCTTGTGCGCTACTACATCGACGCGGGCGCGGGCGGCGTCGCCGTCGGCGTCCATACCACCCAGTTCGAGATCCGCGAGCCCGGGCACAGCCTCTTCAAGCCCGTCCTCTCCGCGGTCTCGCGGATGATCGACGAGCATTCCGCCGCCCGCGCCCGGCCTGTCATCAAAGTGGGCGGAGTCTGCGGCCGCACGGACCAGGCCAGCGCCGAGGCGCGATTCCTCGTCGACCAGGGCTACCACGCCGGCCTCCTCAGCCTTGCCGCCCTGAGGGGCGATTCGACGGAAGCCCTCATCGACCACGCGCGGGCGATAGCCGCCATAATTCCCGTCATCGGCTTCTACCTCCAGCCCGACGTGGGCGGCCGTGTCCTGCCCTACGCCTTCTGGAAGGAATTCGCGAAGCTCGACAACGTCCTGGCCATAAAGATGGCTCCCTTCAACCGCTATCGCACCATCGACGTCGTCCGCGCCGTCTGCGACGCCGGCAGGGAAATGGACGTGGCGCTTTACACGGGGAATGACGACAACATCGTGGTGGACCTCCTCACCGAATACAGGTACGCCGCGCCGGGCGGCGGCGAAAAGAGGGTGCGGATAGTCGGCGGCCTCCTCGGCCAGTGGTGCCTCTGGACGAGGAAAGCCGTCGAAATGCAGGCCGCCCTCAGGGAACTCTCCCTCTCCGGCCGCGACCTGCCCCAATCCCTCCTGACCATGGCCCAGGAACTGACGGACGCGAACGCCGCCGTCTTCGACGCGGCCAACGGCTTCTCCGGCTGCATCCCCGGCATCCACGAGGTGCTGAAGCGCCAGGGGCTCCTCGCCGGAACCTGGTGCCTGAATCCCGAGGAAGTCCTCTCTCCCGGCCAGGCCGAGGAGATCACCCGCGTCCGCGAAGCCTACCCCCACCTCGCCGACGACGAGTTCGTCCGCTCACATCTGGGTGGATGGCTGTCCTGAGCCATGCTCGCCGGCCTTCCCGCGGTCCTGAGGACCAGGGCTTTGATTAGTCGATGAAACTGAACATCACATAAAAAGAAGCCGCCCTTCCGGGCGGCTTCTTCGTCGCGCGGCACGGCCGCGGCGATGTCTAGGCTTTGCCGCCGCCTTTCTTGAGTTTCCCGAAAATGCCTTTGATGGTCTTCGAGCGGCTCAGCACGATGAGCATCGTCAGCAGGAAGAGGCCGAGGCATATGGGTCTGGTGAAGAAGGGGCCTATGTCGCCGTTCGACAGGATGAGGGATCTGCGCAGGTTCTTGTCCAGGATATCTCCCAGGATGATGCCGAGGACAAGGGGAGCCATGGGGTATTCCATTTCCCGCAGGATGAAGCCCAGGACGCCGAAGAAAATCATGACGCCCACGTCGAAGAGTCGGGACTGAATGGAGAATGAGCCCACTACGCAGAGAATGAAGACGATGGGCATGAGCTTCTGCCTCGGAACCTGGAGAACCTTCGTCAGCGGGCGGACCATCGTGAGGCCGAGCACGAACATCGCTATCGTCGCGATCAGGACCATCGCGATCACCTGATACACGAACATGGGAGACTCGATCATGATCAGGGGGCCGGGACGGACTCCGTGTATCAGCATGGCTCCGAGGAGGACGGCCGCGGGAGCGGAGCCGGGGATGGCCAATGTGAGGACAGGGATGATGGCGCCGGGCACGCAGGCGTTGTTGCCGGTCTCCGAGGCCAGGAGGCCTTCGACCGATCCCTTGCCGAAGAGAGCCTTCTCCTCGGGTTTGGCCGAGCGTTTGGCGAGGTCGTAGGAAACCCAGGCGGCTATGTCTTCGCCGACTCCGGGAATCGCGCCGATGAATGTGCCCACGATACCCGACCGGATGATGGTCTTCCAGTATTTCAACACTTCCATCGGCTTCGGGAGGATCCTGCCTATTTCGTTCTTGACCACTTCCACCTTGGTATGACGCATGACCGACAATATTTCGGCCAGGCCGAAGGTGCCTACCATCGCGGGGATGAGGGCAATGCCGCCCGAAAGATTCGAGCTGCCGAAGGAAAACCTGATATAGGCGTGGATGCCTTCCATGCCTATCATGGCCACGAAAAGCCCTATGAATCCCGCGATCCATCCCTTGAGCGGGTCTTTCGGAGCCGTAAGATTGCCGCAGATGATGATGCCGAAGATGGCGAACCATACGAACTCGAAGGACTGGAAGGAGAGCGCCACATTGCCGATCATGGGCGTGAAGATGGCCAGGAAGAACATGCCGATCATCGAACCCAGGAAGGATCCCGTCGTGGCGATGCCGATGGCCTGCCCGGCTTTTCCCGCCTTCGCGAGGGGGAATCCGTCGAGGGTCGTCGCTGCGTTGGCGGGCGTGCCGGGGATGTTGAGGAGTATCGCGCTCCTGCTTCCCCCGTAGATGGATCCGACGTACATGCATATGAGGATGAGGATGGCGTCGTTGGGCGCCATCGTGTAGGTCAGGGTCGTGAGGAGGGCTACGCCCATCGTGGCCGTGAGGCCGGGGAGCATCCCTATGATTATGCCGAGTTCGGTCGCCCAGACGACATTTAACAGGGTCTTGAAGGTCATGAAGGAGACGATCGCATCGCCGAACATCTCAAGTCCTTGGAACATGCTGGACTCCTCAGGGTAGATTGACGAGGAAAAGCTTCTGGAACACGAGTGTCACCAGAGTAGTCGTGACCAGGGCTATGATGGTCGCCACGACTATCTTCTTCGTCTGGGTTTTAAGGGCGGCTTTGAAATCGTACTCGAAGGCGAAGATGAACGCGAATACGAAGGCGAAGGTGGGGATGGGGAACCAGAGTTTTCCCAATAGGAAGGCATAACCCAGGCAGAGGAACAGGGTGAGGAATATCCTTTGCGTGGTGATTTGCGAGAGCGCTCCCTTGGGAATGAGTCCCTCCCTGATTTCCTCGAGAGCCTTGTTCTTGATGGACCTCAGGAGCATCGACAGGCTCAGGATGATGAGCATGGCTCCGATGAAGCCGGGAACGACTCCCGGCGCGGAGTAGATGCTCTGGTTCCTGTCCGCCATCGTCGGCATCTGGATCGACAGGAGCAAAATGGCGGCGCCGAACACCAGCAGCAGGATTGAAGTGATCAAGTCGGCCTTGACCATAGATTTTTCGGTCATCGGATTCTCCATGGATCTTATTGAAATGGGAGGGTCGCCTGCCATAGGCAGGCGACCGGCCCGCGCTGGCGGGCGACCTCCCTCAAAGCGCGAAAGTGAGGATCACATCAGGGCTTGGGAATACCTACGGTGTCAGGGGACACCTTGGCTTTGCCGGCTTCGAAGTACAGCCAGGCGACGGGCTGGTAGTAGGCGAACGCGTTGTCCTGGGCCTTCTGGCCGAAGGAGGGGGCGAATACCGCGCCGCGGGCCACGGCGTACTCCTGGATCTTCTTGGAATTCATGATCGTGCTTTCCCAGGCCTTGTTCACGGTGTCGATGACTTCCTGCGGGACTCCCTTCGGGATGAAGATGCCGAAATAGTTCGGTCCGGCCTTGAAATCCTTTATCCACTTGGTGATGGGGGAGATGGTTCCGTATCCGTCGAGGGTGAGGGGTTTGTCCGAGAGGACGGCCAGGGGGCGGAGCTTCTTGCCGCGGATCATGTCGGCCTGCTCGACCGCGAGCTGGGTGGTGAGCTGGGTTTCGCCGGAGACGGTCGCGATGACAGCGGGGTTGCCGCCGTCATAGGTGACGTGCTTGTAGTCGATGCCCGTGTACTTCTTGACCAGTTCGATGCCGATGTGTCCAGCCGAGGAGAGGCCCGCGGTGGCGACGGTGATCTTGCCGGGATTGGCCTTCATGGCCGCGAGGAGCTCGTCGAAGGTCTTGTAGGG
>CAZRYP010000084.1:2619-9294 GCA_964604295.1 uncultured Treponemataceae bacterium | reverse complement strand
GTCCGGGGAAAGGATTCTCCACCTTGACGAGGGCCGTTACGCCGAGGGCGAGAAGGAAGAGGGCTATCCCCTCGTCGAAGCGGGTCGCGCAGAATCCGTGGTCCGCCTCCTGCCTCTCCAGCCAGGCCGCGCGGAGCCAGAAGACGGCGCTGGTCCCCAGCACCGCGAAGAAGGAAGTCCACTGGAGGTCGTCCATCGCCCGGAAGCTCGCGGGATCGAACCAGGATCCCTTGTATGCCGAGTATATGGCCAGGAAGGCGGCCGCGAAGGCAGTCAGTTCTATGAGGGCATAGAGGAATACTCTCATGCCCATGCGGCGGAGATAGCGGTTCGATCCCAGGGAGAGGAAGAAGGCGAGGGAGGCGGGCAGGAATGGAAAGGTATTCTCCAGGAGGAGGAAGCCATAAGAGGCGAGGAGCTGGAGCTTGAGAAGCTCCATGGCGCCGAGGAAGAGGAAGGTCGCCTTCATTCCGCGGCTTCCTTGTTCGCGCGAAGCGCGCCGAAGGTCGTGGAGCGATACGCGATTCCTTCCTCGCCCCCGGGCCCCTCGGCGAAGATGAACATCACCCTGTCGCGGCGCGTGGAGGGAAGGGCATGGAACTTTTTCAGGCTCTCCCCGGGTTTCCTCGCGATGATCATGAAGCCGGCGCCCTGGTGACCCACCCCGCCGATGAGGGGAAGAAGGGCCTGGCCGTGATCGAAGCCGCAGCGCGCGAGCAACTCGAGCACCATGCCCAGGTGTTCCGGTCCCCGGCCCAGGGGGAGTACGGCGGGAAAGCCCTGGACCCGGCGGTCGGTGGCCGCGGTGAAGGATGCGCCCGTCTCCGCGAAGCGCAGGGCCAGGGAGGCGGCGATCTCCAGGGCCGACTCGAAACCTTCGCGGTCGTCCGCCCGCCTGAAGCCCTCGCCGTCCACGATGAGAAAGATTTTCTGATGGGAGGTGGGCTCGAAAATCTTCTCCTGGAGTACGTTGAACCTGGCGCTGGCCTTCCAGTGGATGTTCCTGGACGGCTTGTTCCCCGTGTATTCGCGCGTGCCCTCGTACCAGGCCGGGTCCTCGATGATGCCCTTGGCCGGGCGTATGCCGAAATAGTCCCTGAAGGGAAGATCCAGCTCCCTGAGCGGGACGATCCGTGGGAAAACGACGATCTCCCTCTTGAAATCGAGGATCCTCTCCTTGCGGTAGAGGTCGAGGAGGTCGCCCGCGGAGACGGTCGCCGGTCCCAGGGAATGGATGCCCCTTTTCTGGGCCTGGAAATCCCAGGAGCCGGAAATCCTCTCGAAGGGGAAAAGGCCGCTTTCGCCCTCGACGCTTTCGGAGCCCAGGGGCTTCAGGGCTTCGGCGTGGGCCAGGCTAAGCCTCATCCAGACGGGGAGGATCTTCCGGTTGGAGATTTCCGCGCCGAGGCGGAGCGTCTCGCCGCAGAAAAGCCTGTCGCTGCCGCAGGACAGGTCCAGGTCGAGGCGCCAGAGCCCCAGGCCGCCCCAGAGGCGCATCGCCAGCATGAGGAGGAGGGTGATGGCGGAGAAGGTCGCGAGGGGGAGGGAGGATGTCGCCGCGGCGATGAAGGCGAGGGTGGCGAGAAGGACCAGGGACAGGGTTATCACGAAGTAGGACGAGACGCTGTAGGATGCCCTGGGCACTTTTATCATCGTCCGGCCCTCACAGGGGCGAGGGAACGGCCACCTTGGCCAGGATTTCAGCCATGATGGCGCCCGCCTGGGCTCCCTTGGCCCTGTCCTCGTGCCTGAGGATGATCCTGTGCGTGAGGACGGGGAGGGCCAGTTCCTTCACGTCGTCGGGGAGGACATAGCTCCGGCCCCGTATCGCCGCGAGGGCTTGTGCCGAGCGGATGAGGCCCAGTGAGCCTCTCGGGCTCGCGCCATAGCGCACCTGGGGGTGGCTGCGGGTCGCGCCGACCAGGTCGGCTATGTACCCGCGGACCTGGGGCGCCACGGTGATGCCGCCCCGGGCTTTCTGGAGTTCGACGATGCGCTCGGGGCTCGACACGGCTTCCAGCCCGAGGAGGGGATCGTCGCTCGTGAAGCGCTCGAGGATGGCCAGTTCCTCCTCCCTGTCCGGATAGCCGATGTCGATCTTCATGAGGAAGCGGTCAAGCTGGGCTTCGGGCAGGGGGAAGGTGCCGTCCATCTCTATGGGGTTCTGGGTGGCTATGACGAAGAAGGGCCTGGGGAGGTCCAGGGTCCGGCCGTCCACGGTCACCTGGAATTCGCCCATGCTTTCGAGGAGGCTCGCCTGGGTGCGGGGGATCGTCCTGTTGATCTCGTCGGCGAGAAGTATGTTGGACATGACGGGACCGGGATGGAAGACGAAGTCCCCCGACTTCTGGTTGTAGATGGAGAATCCCGTGACGTCGGAGGGAAGGAGGTCGGGAGTGAACTGGATGCGCTTGAAGACGCCGCCTATGCTTCTCGCCAGGGCCTTGGCCATGACCGTCTTCCCGAGTCCGGGCACGTCCTCGAGGAGGACATGGCCTTCGGCGAGGAGGGCCACCGTCATCAGCTCCAGGACACGTTTCTTGCCCACGATGACGCGGGCCGAGTTTTCCACTATCGCTGCGCTTTCGTTCTCTGTCGGCATGGACAGACTATATCACCTCGAGGCGGGACTGGTCAGCCCTCGATTCGCCGCGAGGCGGGCGAGCTTCTCGTCCCTTATCCTCCTGGCTTCCCTCATCACCCGCGATATGTCCATGGTCATGAACTCCCCGTCCCTGTACAGGACCCTGCCGTCCACCATGGTGAGGACGATGTCGCGCGAGCCCGCCGAAAACAGCAGATTCGACAGGACGTCGTAGACGGGCTGGAGATGGGGTGCCTCGAGATCGTAGACGACGATATCCGCGCGGTTGCCTTCGGCGATAGCCCCGCAGTCCGTCCTGCCCTGAGAGAGGGCTCCGTTTCTGCAGGCGAGCTCCAGCAATTCCCTGGGTCCCAGGAAGAGGGGGTCGCCCGTGGTTCCCTTCTGGACCATGGCGGCGAGGTTGGCTTCCTAGAGGGCGTTGAGATTGTTGTTGCTGGCCGCGCCGTCCGTCCCTATGCCCACCCTGATCCCGGCACCGATCATCTTCGCCACGGGCGCCACGCCCGAGCCCAGCTTCATGTTGCTGGAGGGGCAATGGGCGACGGTGACGCCGCGCGAGGCCAGGATGTCGAAGTCGCCGCCCTCGATCCAGACGCAGTGGGCCGCCGTCGTGGGCACGCGGAAGAGTCCGAAGGCGTCGAAGAAGGCCACCGGCGTCATGCCGCGTCGGGCTTTGCAGGCTTCGTGCTCCTGCCTGGTCTCGGAGAGGTGGATCTGCATCCGCAAGCCTTCCGACAGGCAGAAATCGGCGATTTCCCCGACCGTCTTCCCCTCGCCGAAGGTGTATTCCGCATGGATCGACGCGTCCGCCACGAGCCGGCCGCTCCTGTCAGCCCGGGCCGCCCCGATGAGGAACCGCGTGCCCGCGCAGGAGGGGGAATCCTCGAAGCGGCCGTCCCCCAGGTGGGTGGAATAGCCGTGGGAGAGGTTGGCCTTGATGCCGCTCTCGATGACAGCCTTCGCGATGCCGGGCGTGTGCATGTACATGTCGGTGAAGGAGACCGTGCCGCTCGCCAGCATCTCGGCGATGCCGAGGAGGGAGCCCCAGTAGCAGTCTTCGTCGTCGAGGAGGTTTTCGAAGGGTATCATGCGGTCGAAGAGCCATTCGTGGAGGGGCAGGCCCTCGCCGTAGCCCCTGAGCAGGGTCATGGGCACGTGGGAGTGGGTGTTGAAGAAGCCGGGCATGGCCACCTTGCCTCGGCCGTCGTAGATTTCGCCGGAAAAGCCCTCCGGCGCCGAGGAGCCTATCCGCGCGATCCGCCCGTCCTCGACGAGGATGTTCATCCCTTCGCGGAAGCCGTAGTCCTCGCCGACGAGCCCGATATCCTTGAACAGGAAGGAGCTTTTCATGGCATCGCTTCCACGATCGCGCGGACGAGCTGCCTGAAACGCCCGCCGGCCTCGGCCGCCGCGGTCGAGACTTCCTCTGCCGAGAGGCGCTGGGGCAGGACGCCCGCCGCCATGTTCGTCATGAGGGAGAGGGCGAGAATCGGCATGCCGCAATGAGCGGCCGTGATGGCCTCGGTGACGGTGGACATGCCCACGGCGTCGCCGCCCAGTATCCGTATGGCCCTGATTTCGGCCGGCGTCTCGAACTGGGGGCCGCCGAAATAGAAGTAGCTGCCTTCGTGCATCCGGTATTTCTGGCCTATGGACTCGGCGCACCGCAGGGCGAGGGAGCGCAGCGCTGGAGTGTACATCTCGCTCACGTCGAAGAAGCGCGGGCCCAGTTCGGGGATGTTGGGCCCTCTCATGGGGCTGGCCCCTATGAACTTGATGTGATCCTTCACCACCATGATGTCGCCCACCTTGTACGCCGTGTTCACGGCTCCTGCCGCGTTGGTGAGTATGGTGGCGCGGACTCCCAGGAGCTTGAAGACCCGGATGGGCGCGGCCAGTTCCTCGAAGTCGTAGCCTTCGTAGTAGTGGAAGCGCCCCGACATGCAAGCGACGTACTTGCCCGCGAGAGTGCCGAAAATCATCTTCCCCGCGTGGGACTCGACCGTCGAGACGAGGAAGTTGGGAATGTCGGCGTAGTCTATCGAGACGGGATCGGCGATCTCGTCGGCGAGGGGACCGAGGGAGGAGCCGAGGATGATGGCGATCTCGGGCTTCCTGGGCAGCCTTGCCAAAAGCCAGTCGGCGCTCGCCTTGTAGTGATCCAGTGTATATGCGCGCATGGGTCAGCCTCCATTCTATGTTTTCGGGATTGTCGCGTCCCGCCTATGATGCACTCACCGGGGCCGGGTAGTCCAGAGCGATTCCTGTCTGTTTCGCTTCGTTGACAAATCGCCGCGCGGGTCTAGAATGGAAGGGAGGGAGCGCCCGAGGGAAGCGGGCGTTCACGTGGAGCGGGTGCCCACGTGAAATGGGCGCCCAAGGGGAGCCAGATGCGGGACAAGATCCGAAAAGCCACGATCATGGTGGTCGATGACACGCAGGAAAATCTCGTCCTGCTCTCCAGGATCCTGCAGCCGGAAGGCTACAAGGTCATGACCCTGCCCGACGGCAAGATGGCGATGGACGCCATCAGGGCCAAGCTTCCCGACCTTGTCCTCCTCGACATCATGATGCCGGGGCTCGACGGCTTCGCCGTCTGTTCCCTCCTCAAGGCCGATCCTCTCACCGCGTCCATACCCGTCATCTTCATCAGCGCCCTCTCGGAGCCGCTGGACAAGGTGAAAGCCTTCGCCACCGGGGCCGTCGACTACATCACGAAGCCCTTCAATCTCATGGAAGTCAAGGCGAGGGTGAGCGTCCATCTCGACCTCCGCTTCCTGCAGAAGGAACTGGAAAATTACAACGCCCGCCTCGAGGAGAAGGTCCGCGACCAGGTCGAGGAGATATCCTCGGGCCAGCTGGCGCTGATCACCGCGATGACGAAGCTGGCCGAGGCCAGGGATGACGCGACAGGCAAGCACATCGAGCGGACCCAGGGGCTCTGCCGGCTTCTGGCGGAAAGGCTGAGGATGAAGCCGGAATTCGAGGAGAGGATGGGGGCGGGTTTCGTCGGGGACATCTACAACGCGAGCCCTCTCCACGACATCGGGAAAGTGGCCATCAAGGATGCCATCCTCCTCAAGGCCGGCGCTCTCCTCCCCGAGGAATTCGAGATCATGAAGACCCATACCACCATCGGGAAGCTCTACCTCGGCAGGGCGCTCGCGAAGTCGCCCGGCAACAAATACCTCAGGATGGGCATGGAGATCGCGGGAAGCCACCACGAAAAGTGGGACGGGAGCGGCTATCCCGAGGGGTTGTCGGGGGAGTCCATACCCCTCAGCGCGAGGATAATGGCCCTGGTCGATGTCTACGACGCCCTCCGCTCGAAGAGAGTGTACAAGGAAGCTTTTCCGGAGGAGGCGACGTTGGGCATGATACGCGAGGGCAGGGGCGGCCACTTCGACCCTTCAGTCGTCGACGCCTTCCTGGAGATACGCGGGGAGTTCGACAGGCTGAGAAGTTCCCTGGAATGAAAGCCTAGGTTTCGTCCCCCCTCCCGGCGAGATCGAGGAGAAGGTTTATCTGGAAGCCCTCGGCCATGCCGACGATGGCGGCGGACAGGGCCTTGTCGAAGTTGGCCGCTTCCTTCGCGAGGACCAGTACTTCCTCGAGGTCCCCGCTCCGTATGGAATCGCGCAACTTCCCGGCCAGGCCGGCGGGAAGTTCGGCCAGACCCGCCGCAAGATCGGCGGGAGGGTTTGCGGCCTTTGCGACCTTGTCCTTTTCTTCCTCGAACCAGTACTCGATATCCATCAACCTGCCGATCTCCTCCAGCACGTGCTTTTCCCTGAAAGGCTTCCTTATGAAGGCGTCGGCGCCAAGCCCGATGACACCCGACCTTTCGTCCTCGAGGACGCTGGCCGTGATCACGATTATCCTGATGCCGGCCTTCGACCGATCCGTCCTCACGATGCGGAGGAAATCCTTGCCGCTCATTCCCGGCATGACGAGATCGAGGAGGATGAGACCGGGATTCCATGTGTCGAGCATCGCGAGGGCTTCAGATCCGCCCGCCGCCTGGGCTACGGGGAATCCCAGCGGTTCCAGCATCCGCGCCAGGATATCCC
>CAZRYP010000084.1:0-2609 GCA_964604295.1 uncultured Treponemataceae bacterium | reverse complement strand
CGTCTCCCTGTCGTCGACGATGAGGACGCGAGGCGGGGTTCCCTTGGCGATGCCGCCAATCCTCGCGCCGCCGCCCGCCTTGTCGGGGAGGCTCTCCGGGCAGGGCGGGGCATCGATCGAGAAGGAAAAGCGGCTGCCCTGTCCGACCTGGCTCTCGAGACCGATCGTTCCGCCCAGGAGCTGACAGTATTTCTGGCTTATGGGAAGTCCCAGTCCGGTGCCCCCCATGCTGCGGCCTTCCTCGGTCTGCTCGAAGGGCTGGAATATTTTTTCCACATCAGCTGCCGCGATTCCTCTCCCGGTATCGGCCACCGCGAATGAGAGCCGGCCGGGGTTTCCAGGTTCCGCCGACGCGGTCAGCTCCACGGAACCCGAGTCGGTGAATTTCAGGGCGTTGCCGACCAGGTTTATGAGGATCTGCTTGAGTTTGGATTCGTCCGTCATGACGCGCCCGGGCATATTGGAAAGGGCGCGCGCCGTCAGCGCGATCCCCTTCTTGGCGGCCGATCCCGCGAACATGTTCCCGACTTCGCGCAGTACCGCTGCCACGTCGCAGGGTTCGATGACGGCCTCCAGCTTGCCAGCCTCTATCCTGGACATTTCGAGCACTTCGTTTATGAGGCTCAGCAAGTGCTCCCCGCTCGCGTTGATCGTCTCCAGTTCCCGTCTGGATTCCCTGGAGAGCTCCTTGTCCCTCAGGAGTATCTGCGAGTAGCCGAGGATGGCGTTGAGGGGGGTGCGTATTTCGTGCGACATCCCCGCGAAGAAATAACTCTTGGCCTTGTTGGCGTTCTCCGCTTCCTGCCTCGCGGCTTCCAGCAGTACTTCGGTCTTCTCGTGTTCGCGGATTTCGACCTGAAGGCTCTTGTTGATCGTGTCGATATCCTTCGTCCTCTCCTCGATGCGTTTCTCGAGATTTTCCACGGCGTCGATCAGGCTGTCGTAGAATTTCTGCAGGCCGCTCATGAGGGTGAAGAACATCATGAGGAAGGAGACGATGGCGAATATCCACGACGAGGTGGAATGGAAGTAGGAGGAATGGATATGGCTGACGTCGAGGCTCCCGGAAACCACGAGGAGGCCGAAGCCCACCGAGACCACGAGGCCGGCGGTGAGGGCCGCGAGACCCCAGCGCCTGCCGTAGAACATCGTGGCGAGAATGCCCGCGCTGAAGAAATAGGAGAATCCTATGCCCAGGTCGCCCTGGGCCACCAGCACAAGGCTGCCGGTGTAAAAGAGTGAAAAGAGCAGGGCGTAGAGCTTGATGTCCACCTTCAGCCTTTTCCTCAGAAGCGCCGCCATGCCGATGAGGATCAGGGCAGGCAGGTAGAACCAGGCGAAGGGATCGTCGCCCAGAGTCAGGACATGGTAGAGGATGGAGAGCGTCATGGGGATGGAGAAGAGCGAGTAGGCCAGGATCGTGGAGTCGGCGATCCCCGCCCTTATGTCGCCCATGGAGCGGTAGGAACGGAAGAACTGCGTGATGCTGACCTTTTCCTCCTTTTTCGACTTGATCGAGAAGAGGAAGAGGAGGAGCATCAGCGAAACCCCGAGGATGAGGAGGATCGCGTTGCTGATCCAGGAGGGCAGCTCTTTTTCCTTCGCGATATAGGGGGTCAGGTACTTGGCGAAGGCCCTGTGATAGGCGCCGTCGCTTCTCTCCTTGAGCCTCTTGAGCCGGGCGTCGAAGAGGGCGATAAGCGCTTCGTTTTCCGGCTTCCCCTGCGCGAAGGCGTAGCGGATCTGGGAAGGGTTGAAGATCAGCGGCGTCCTGTAGCTGTTTTCCCCGGACTCGTTCATGAGGCCGAAGAGCCTGTTGACGACGGCCGCGTCGGCCTGGCCTGCCCTGAGGCGATTGAAGCATTCCTCGTAGGAATCGACATAGATGAAATCGCAGCGTATCTCGAAATCCGCTGCCATGTTGACGATGCCGAACTGCCCCGACGTATGGATGCTGTCGCGCATCACCGCGACGCGCTTGCCGTCCAGGTCGGTGATCGTGCTCACCGCGCCCGGCTCGGCGGCGTATACCACCGCCCAGTTGAGGAGGGCCGATTCCGCGTTGAACTCGAAAAGCCTCGCCCTCTCCTCGGAATACGCCATGTCGGGCATCATGTCGATTTCGCCCCTCTCGAGCCGGGCGAGGCACTCTTCCCAGGTGCCGGCGACATAGTCCGGGCTCACGCCCGAGCCCTCCAGGATCGCGTCGAGGAGGTCGATGTGGAAGCCGTAGGGCTTTCCCGACGCGGTTACGCCTATCTTGGGCGGGTTGTCGTAGACGCCGATCCGGAGCAGGGAGGGCAGGGATGAGGGGCCGCGGGCCGATGCGGGCAGAAGGAGGGCCAGCGCGAGGACGAGAAGGGGCAGCGACCTTTTCACCTAATCCTCCCTTTCCAGCCTCGATTATAGCAGGATGGCCGCCGCCGGCAATAGAAGAGAAACCCGTCCCGAGGATCCCTCTTACTGAAGGAGGCCGATCCGCGCTACTATTCCATCACCCGAGGAATCGCCCGCCGGCGACAAGGAAAGCGATGGAACCCGACTCTTCTTCCCACAAGACACAGTACATGGAAAGGGACAGAATCTTCCCCCTCCTGCTCAAGATGGGG
>CAZRYP010000083.1:0-9296 GCA_964604295.1 uncultured Treponemataceae bacterium | reverse complement strand
TGGCCGTCCCGAGGCTCAGGGTGGTGTTCACGATGACCTGGGAGAGCGAATTGGGGATTATGTGCGTCAGGATGATGCGGGCGTCCGAGGAGCCTATCACCTTGGCGGCCTGGACATACTCGCTGTTGCGTATCGAGAGGACGGAGCCGCGGGTGATCCTCGCTATGTAGGGTATGTTGTAGATCGCGATGGCGATGATGGTGTTGACCGTGCCGTTCCCGAGGATGGCCACGATGGCGATGGCCAGGAGGAGGCCGGGAAAGGCCAGGAGTATGTCCGTGGCACGCATGATGACGGTGTCGACCTTGCCGCCGTAGTAGCCGGCCACCACGCCGAAGGCCAGCCCTATCAGCGATCCCGTGAACACGCTGACGAAGCTTATGACGAAGGTGGTCCTGGCTCCGAACACGAGCCTCGTGAGGGTATCCCTGCCCAGGTTGTCCGTCCCGAGAGGGTGAGCCCAGCTCCCGTTCTGGTATTTTCCCGGAAGGTCTATCGCCATCGGATCGTAGGCGGTGAGGAAGGGGCCGAGGAGGGCGACCAGCGCGAAAATCGCGATGATGATGCCTCCCGCCACCGAGGCCTTTCTCCTGGCGAAGCGTTTCAACGTGGTGGATTTCATCGTGCCCTATCCTTTGTTGTAGTGGATCCGCGGATCGACGAACCTGTAGAGGATGTCGACGATCGTATTGATGACGACGAAGGTCGACGACATCACGAGGACGGTGGACTGGACTACCGGATAGTCCCGCGTGAGCACCGCGTCTATCATGAGCCTGCCGATCCCCGGTATGGCGAAGACGCTCTCGATGAGAGCCGAGCCCGCCAGGAGGCCTCCGAAGCGGAGCCCGAGGATGGTGATGATGGGGATGAGGGCGTTGCGCAGCGCATGGGACATGATCACCCTGATCCGGGGGACACCCTTGGCGTAGGCCGTGCGCACGTAATCCTCCCTCAGCACCTCGAGCATGGCCGACCTCGTCATGCGCGCGATCAGGCCAACCGACTGCATGCCGAGGGCGAAAATCGGCAGGACATAGTGCTTGGGCGAGTACATGCCGATGCTCGGGAACCATCCCAGGTAGAGCGAGAACACCAGTATGAAGATGATCGCCAGGAAGAACGAGGGCGTCGATACCGAAAGGAGGGAGAATATCATCAGGAAGTTGTCCAGGAACTTGTTCTGCTTCACCGCTGAAATTATGCCGATGACGATCCCTATGAAGGCGGCGACGATGGTGCCTCCGACGGCAAGGATGAGGGTATACCGGTAGCGTCCGAGGATTTCGTCGAGCACGGGCTTCTTCGTCCTGATGGAGACGCCGAAATCGCCCTTCATGATGTTCCCGACGAAGTTCCCGTATTGGACGAAAAGCGGATCGTTGAGGCCAAGCTTGTCCCTCGTGGCCTGCACCGCTTCGGGCGGAGCCGCCAGGCCCAGCATGTTCAGGACCGGATCGCCCGGGATGAGATGCACCATGAGGAATACCAGGATGGAGACCACGAAAAGGATCACCACCAGGGATATGAGCTTGGAGATCATGTATTTCAGCATTGTGGAGTTACACCTTCAATGGACGCGCCGCTTCCGCGGCGGAGGCGGCGCGGAAAAAGCGGGGACAGGCTTGAGCCTGTCCCCGCGCCGGGGACAATCGTCACTCTTTATACATTTTCTCGTAGTGCACGAGTCCGACGCCGTTGATCTCTATGCCCTTGACCTTGGACAGGGCGGCGACCGTGGTCGGCCTGTCGAAGAGCCAGAAAGCCACGGGGTCTTCGAGATAGAGGATCTCCTGCGCGCGCTTGTACATCGCGTAGCGCTTGACGGGATCGGTTTCGCTCATGGCGCCGTTGACGAGCTTGTCCACTTCCTTGTTGGAATAGAAGCCGTAGTTCTGCTCGTTCGTGCCGGTTTCCGTGGTCGTGTACAGGCCCCTGAGGCCGCCGTCGGCGTCCATCATGGAGGTGCCGGCGCCCATGATGAACATGGGCTGGTCGAACACCTGGGGGGTCACGCCGCTCCAGAGGGGGAGGATGACGCTCCATTCCAGGACTTCGATCTGGGCATCGATTCCGATGTCCTTGAGGTTGGCGGAAATGGCTTCGGCCAGCTCGACGCCCATGGCATAGCGCGGGGTGGTCACGATCTTCGTCTTGAATCCGTTGGGATAGCCCGCTTCGGCCAGGAGCTTCTTGGCCTTGACGAGGTCGCGCTCGATGGGTCCGAGATTGACATGGCCCCAGACGACCGGGGTGAGGGGGCCGAAGCTGTCGCCGGCCTGGCCGGGGAACAGGCCCTTGTAGATGCCCCTGCGGTCGATGGCGTACACGATGGCCTGGCGCACCTTGGTGTTGGCGATGATGGGGTCGTCGCATCCGAACCTGAAGAGCCTCGATCCGACCGAGGGAGCTTGGGCTACCTGGGTCTTGGGTCCCTTCGCGAGCCTTTCCTGATCCCCGGCGGGGAATTGCTTGGTGAAGTCGATTTCGCCGTTCTCGAGGGCGATCACCCTGGAGGTGGCTTCGGGGATGACGCGGAAAATCAGGCGCTCGGTCTTGCCGGGTTCGCCGAAGTAGCCGGAGAAGCGCTCGAGGACGATTTCCTCGTCCTTCTTCCAGGACACCATCTTGTAGGGGCCGGTTCCGACGACGGATTCAGCCGTGCTGCCCGTGTTCATGCCGTACTTGTTGAAGACATTGGAATCCATGATCGCCAGGGAGCGGTTGCAGAGGATGGACATCATCGGGCCGTAGGGATCCTTGGTCGTGATCGCGACGGTGTACTTGTCGATCGCATCCACTTTCTGGAGCATCTTGGTCTTCTGCTTGACGACGAGGCGCTTGCCGTCGGCCGTGTCGGCCATGAAGCGCTCGTAGGTGGCCTTGACGTCGGCCGAGGTCAATTCCTTGCCGTTGTGGAACTTGACGCCCTTCTTGAGGGTGAAGGTCCAGGTGCGCTTGTCGGCGCTGACTTTCCAGCTTTCCGCAAGATCTGGCACGATGGTGCCGTCGGCCTTGAATTTCAGCAGCGTGCTGTAGAGCATCGCCACGACCTGCTCGGACTGCCCATCGTTCTGGACATGGGGATCCAGACTGCTCGCGTCCGTGCTGTCCGCGAGGATGAGCTGCCTGCTCTGGGCGAATGCGCCCGGCACCGCGACCGTCATCGCGACGATCAGGGCAATGAGGAACAACGGAATTCGCTTCATGTCTGCCTCTCCTGTGGAAATAAGATGACAAAATTCAAGCATATGTAATCTTGCCTGTCAATTGCATATGCGTGATAACCACATAAAAATCCGAAATATTATAACATTCGGCAACAATCGCCTTATTTTTGTATTATTATGCAACACAAGAGAATACCGCTTCCCGGTCGGGAAGGCTTGGCGGAGTGTGGCGGCTGGGGACTCCCTGCCCGGCGAGGGAGTCCGGGGATGTTCAGGAACCGAGCCCTGGCTTCCAGGTAGCCTCGAATACCCGCATGAGATTCAGTCCCAGTACCTTCCTTATCTCCTCCTCCGAGTAACCGCGATCCATCATGGTTTCGGTCAGCTTGGGATAATCCTCGATGCCGTTGAAATCGGCCGGCTGCCTGTTGTTGTTGTCCGGGGGGCAGGCCAGCTCGTCGAACTTGCCCGTCACGCTGTCGTAGGGCAGGTCGTCAGGCGTGAAATCGTGCTTGGGATAGGCTCCCATCGTGCCCATCGAATCGGTGGATGTCGCCACATGGTCGATGCCCACAAGGTCGATGACATATTCCAGGCTGTCGAAGTAGTCCGCCAGGGTCGGCATCCCGGGAGTACCCTTCCAGATGAGGGGCGCCCAGGTGGTGACGCAGATGACGCCGTCCGAATCGGCCACCGCGCGGATCTGCTCGTCGCTCACGTTCCGCGGATTGGCGGCCACAGCCTTGGGATTGGCGTGCGATATGACGAGAGGAGCCTTGGAAATTTTACAGACGTCGAAGAAGGTCTTTTCGCCGACATGGGTCAGGTCGATGGTGATGCCGATCGCCTGGGCGTCGCGGATGAGGACGCGGCCGAAATTCGAGAGCCCGCTGTCACGGGGTTCGAGGCAGCCGCAGCCGGCCATGTTCTGCTCGTTGTAGGTGGGCTGCATGATCCTCAGCCCGAGCTGGTGCCAGAACGCGAGGGTCCTGGTCTTGGATCCCACGAAGGCCGAGTCCTGCGACAGCATGAGGTGGGCCATCCTGCCCTCGGCATGGGCTTTCCTTATGGACTCGACAGTCTCCGCCAGGAGGAAGGAAGGCTCTTTCCTTATCACTTCGTAGAAATCCACGACATGGGGAATCGTCTGCGACCCGTCCTCGCCGGGATTGGGAATGGTGAGCCCGACGGCCGTCAGTCCCGAACGGTCCGAACGCTCGGTTCTCTTCGTCAGGTACTGGACCGAGGGATCGATCACGATGCAGGTCTTGTGGAAGGCCAGGGCCTTGGCCGATATGGTTACCATGGAACCACTAAAACATGACCAAATCAATAAAGCAAGATGGGATATAAAATATTTTTTGTTTTGGACTCAAAATGTACGCTATCGTCCCGATCCCGGATCCGACCGGGCATGAGGCGGAAGCCGCGCGGCCTGCCTCGCGTCAGAACCTGATCGCTGCCTGGATCGATATGCCGCTGCGTCCGGGACCCGAGGTCGCGTCGGGGGTCTTCTCGGTGAAAAGGGCGGCATCCAGCTCCAGGAGGGCGAAATCCATGCCCGCCCCCAGGGAGAGCAGCCCCTGGTTGAAGCCCGCACGCATGGTGATGAAATTGAGGAATTCCAGCTCGGCCCCGATATGGAGGAGCTCGAGGGAGGCTTCGAAATCAGCCTGGGCTTCGGCGATGAAGTTCATGGGATCCTCGGCTTCGAGGTAGAAGGAGGAAGCGAGAGATGTGCCCTTGCCGAACTTCAGGGCGAGTCCGGCCGAGTACCGGGGGATCAGGGAGTAGGCATTTTCCCCGTTCAGGGGAAAGGCTCCCGATTCGGCGATGTCGCCGACCGTGGAATCGCCCATATAGAATTTATAGCCGTAGTCCCTCACCATGACGCCGGCTGACAGGGCTCCCACCTCGATGGTCGCGCCCGTATCCACGGCCAGGCCGTAGCCTCCGTTCACCGCCAGAGCCCCGATGCCCGCCGTAATCCCGCTGTCGGACAGATAGGCCGAAGCCAGGTCGGCGAAGGACCAGCCGCCCGATGAATCGAGGCGGTAGAAGGCGCGGACGTCTATGCCGAAATTAAGCGTGAAAGGTCCCAGCACGAGGGGCCATGCCACGCCGAAGACCGCGTCGGCCTGGTTGCGCACGGCCATGGAGGCGTCTGAATAGGATGTGCCGGTGGCGAGGGTATCGGAAACCAGGGTGAGTCCCACGCCTATGCCCTTGCCGGACCAGCCCATGCCGAGGCTCGCGCCCCCGCCGAAACCGTTGCCGGCTATGAGCCTTCCGAGGGTTTCCTCAGCCTCGGGCTGGGCCATGTCGCGCTGCGCCAGGGCGACAAGCGCCCGGACATTGGCGGGGTTGGGATTGAAATAGCCCCAGGCCGCCGCGTCGGCCAGGGTCAGGGTCCCGGGTCCGGAAAAGCCCGCGGGATTCCCGAAGAAGGCCTGGTAGCCGGTGGCGAAGACCCTGAAGGTTCCGCCCATGCCCATGGACCGCGCGTCCTTGGGGGAGATTCCTGCGAGACTGGTCTGGGCCAGGGCGTTCGTCGCGAGAAGCAGGGCACAGGCCGCCGCCAGAATGAGCCTCTTGGACAATGGATCCTCCATATGTAGCCGGAATCGCGTCACATACTATCATCGGTCTAAAAGCGGGGCGCCAGTAGACCGAGTCGTCGCCGGGACAATAAAAAACCGCCTGCCCCGAAAGACAGGCGGTCCATGTTCGGGATGCCGGCTCAGAATCTCAAGGCGGCCTGGACCGAGATGCCCGATCTCGGCCTGTGGCCGGCATAGAGGCCGACTTCCTCGGTGAATACCGCGGCATCGACTTCGATGAAGAGGAGATCGACGCCCGCGCCTACGGAGTAGTAGCCCTGGTTGAGGCCGCCGCGCACGGAGATGAAATTCAGAACCTTGACCTCGGCTCCCGCGTGCAGGTTCGTCCAGAGCTTGTTCTGATCGTCGAGCACCGCGGCGACATCGGAGACTTCGGCATAGATGGAGGGCGCGAGCAGCTTGCCCAGCGCGAACTTGAAGCCGAGTCCCGCGTAGATCGTCGAATCGAGAACATAGGGGTCAGTTCCCTCGAGGGGAATGTTCCCCGCGTCCACATCGGCGAGTGTGCCGTGCCCGACATCGAATCCGAGGCCGAAATCGCGGATCGCGGCGCCTGCCATGAAGGGTCCGAGCTGCAGCGTGGCTCCGGCATCGGCCGCGAAACCATAGCCGTTGATGATGGGGGGATCGAAATCACCATCGCCGCCCAGGTCCATGATGTTCCATGTGCCGTCGGAATCGGTCCTCATGAAAACCCTGCCGTCGACGCCGACTTTCAGCGATACCGGGCCCAGGTTGATGGGGAATGCCAGTCCGACCACGCCGTTCATCTGGGTCTGGACCTTGATCTTGAGCGCGTCGGTATAGTTGTCCGTGATCATGTTGAGGCCGAGCCCGAAGCCCTTGCCGGCCCAGCCCAGGCCCACCGCGGCGCCAGCGCCCAGCCCGTTGTTCTCGGCCTGGAATTCGTTGATCATCAGGGCCATTTCCATGTCATCGACCGATCCATCGACGAGTTGCTGGAATTTCGTCAGGTTTTCCTCTGTCGGCTTGATATAGACCCAGGCCGAGACATCGGCGAAGGTGAGGGAGCCCTTGGGAGAGGCAAAGCCCGCCGGGTTCCCGAAGAAGGTGGCATAACCCGTGCTGAAAGTCCGGAAGGCCCCGCCCATGCCCATGGACCTGGCGTCCTTTGGGACGAGTCCTGCGATGCTGGTCTGGCCGAAGGCCATGCCCACCACGGCAAAAAGTATCAAAATGGAAAGTATGCTTCTTTTCATGATTCGTTTTCTCCTCTTCAGCCGCCGAAGCTGTTCATGTCGATACCTGCTACAGTCAGCAAGACATATACCGTGGACCCTTCGCCGAACAAGGTGCCGAAATCGGTGCCGGGGGGTACCGTCAGGTAGTCGGAGATATCGGGAGCGGGGTCACCGGAGGCATCGGCGTCGGCGGTGTCGCTGTAGTAGGACTCGAGGGCTTCACCAATGGATGATCCCGGCGCGGGCTCGAGCGTGTTGAACACCGTGGCGAGGGCAGCTGTCATCGCGAGGGTCTGCACGTCTATGCCGTCCGCCGCGAAGGAGTCGCCTTCCACCGAGTCGGCGAGGGCATCGAGATCGGCGAGGGATCCCGTTATGGCGTCGATGGCCGCGGCCAGGGCTCCGGGTTCATCGAGAATGCCTTCGGGAATCAGCGCATCGATAAGTTCGCCCATGGCGTCGTCGGAATCTCCCGCGCCTTCCAGGCCTCCGTCGAGCAGGACGTTGACCAGACCATCGACGATCGGTCTCGCGCCGCCTTCCTCGAGCAAGGCTTCCACTTCAAGAGCGAGAGCCGGCTGGGCGATGGCCGGGTCATCGGAATCCGCCATATCGGCCAGCTGTTCGGCCGTCGGTTGCCCCAGGCCCGCCGCGGCGAACTGATTCTCGAAGAGAACATCGCACGATCCCATGGAGAGGGCGATCAGAATAGCGCCTATTAAAAGCACTATATGATTGCGTTTCATTCTGGCCTCCTTAACTTCGAACACTTTCAACAAGCATAACTCAAAAAGCCCAAAAAGCAAGACTCGTTTCGCTTTTCCTTATCCTGGCGGTCAAGATTCCGCGACATGGGCGGAAGCATCCATGCCCGTCAGAAGGCTCGGACCCCGTATCACAGCCTTCACCATGGATCCGGACTTCATTTCGTCCCGGACGCCGCTGATGGAAAGCTTCAGGTAATTCGACGATGTCCCCGCGCGAAGGCGAGCCGGCTCCCGATTCTCCTCGAGTTTTCCTTCAGGTATGGATACCTCTCCATCGGACTCAGGGTTGCAGCCTTTCTCGAGGACTGCCTCGACGGTTCTGCCGGTCCAGCGTTCCACATACAGCCTCTTCCCTGCCCGCGCGAGTTCGGAGAGAAGGAATACCCTCTCTCCGGCCACGCGTTCCGGCACCTTGGGACGCATCCCGAAGGCCTTCGTGCCCGGCCTGGCAGAGAAGGGGAAGGCGTGTATCCACGCCAAATCCAGGTTCCGGCACAGGGCGAGGGTTTCCTCGAATTCGGAGTCGGTCTCCCCCGGAAAGCCGGCGATGATGTCGGCCGCTATGAAGGGATCCCCGCGGGCGGCCCTCAGGGCGGCGACGGCTTCGGGTATGATCTCCGCCGGGTAAGGCCTGGCCATCCTGCGGAGCACGGAACTCGAGCCGGACTGCAGGGCGAGGTGGACATGGGGCTGGACCCTGGGGTCGGCGAAGACGGCGAGGAAGGCCGGGTCCACGAGCTCGGGCTCATAGCTCGAGACGCGGAAGCGGATCGTCGCGCTGCCCTCGATGAGGTAAGCGAGAAGGTCGGGAAACCTCATCGCGCCATCCCTGTACTGGGCGAGGTTTATGCCGGTCAGCACCACTTCGGCCTTGCCCGCCCTTTCGAGCTCGAGGACGCGTTCGAGGACGAGGCCATGGCCGAGGGACAGCGCCGGCCCCCGCGCCAGGCAGACGCGGCAATAGGCGCAGCGGTTGTCGCAGCCGTCCTCGATCTTGAGGGAAGGCCTGGAGTGGAAGGCGAAATTCCTGGGGCGATAGGCGAAGCGGTCGGGCGACGCGGCCCCCGGGACCGCGGCCAGGCCGGCCTTCCATTCGGCGACGGCGTCGTAAAGATCCCCGTGACCCTGCCAGTTATCCTGGAGCCATGCGGCGAGGAGGAGGAGGGAGGCTTTCTCGTCCCCGGGAAGGACGAGGGTGCGGGGCTGGACGAGGGAAAGCCCCTCGGGATCCATCTGCGCGTAGCAGCCCGTCACGAGGACGACGGCCTGGGGATTCTGGGCGAGGGCCTGGCGCATCGCGCGCCTCGCCTTCTGCTCCGCCTTGCCCGTGACGGTGCAGGTGTTCACGACGCAGAGGTCGGCCGCCTGGTCGAAGGAGCAGACGAGGGCCCCGGCCGCGGAGAAGGCGTCGGCCACCGATTCGGTTTCGAGCTGGTTGAGCTTGCAGCCCAGAGTCCTGAAGGCAACCCTGAGGAGCCTCATCCCTGCATCCTGTCCTGTATGCGCTTCCTGCCTTCGACAGCGTCGACGAGGTTG
>CAZRYP010000082.1:0-9441 GCA_964604295.1 uncultured Treponemataceae bacterium | reverse complement strand
ACCAGGGCCTATGAGAAGTGGTGGAGGAGCGAGGCTTCTCCGATCGAGGACACCGAAGCCTGATCGCTTTCGATCAAGGAAACCGGCACCGAAGCCGGGATCCAGCCCTCCGTCGAGGAAGATGTCCTGAGGAAGGAATCGGCCGAGGAGATCAAGCGCCTTCTCGACAGCCTCCCCGGAAAACTGAAAATGGTGCTCATACTCAAGGAATATGGCGTGATGAATTACAGGGAGATAGGAAAAATTCTGGGAATAAGCGAGGGCAACGTCAAGGTGCGCGCATTCCGCGCCAGGGAGGCCCTTCTCGCGCGGATGGGCAGGGAGGATGTTCATGTGTCCAGATGACGCGCTTCTCTCCGCATACGTGGACGACGAGATCCCTTCTCCGTGGAAGGAAAGGGTCGAGACGCACCTGGGAAGCTGCGCTCGCTGTTCGGAAAAGATGAGTGCGCTGCGCTCCCTGGATAGATCCCTTCTCGCCCTGGACGGGGAAGCCGAGGTGCTGAAGCTATCGCTGGCCAAGGCGAGGATAGCAGCCTCGATCGATTTCTCGGCCGCACGGGACCGTGCCAAACCCGCCCTGACCGAGCGCCTCCGACAGTTCTGGTCGCGGCGGATAGCCTTGCCCATGCCCTTCCTCGCCGCAGGACTGCTCGCCTTCGTCTTCCTGGTGGGCATGAGCCTGGGGATTTTCTCCCCCCTGTCGGGCGCGGCCCGCACGATGGCTTCGGCTTCCAAGACCACCTCTCCCCAGGCCGCCACCCTCGATATGATGATCCAGTATATGAGGCAGTCCTCTATCCAGCCCGTCATGATCGAGATGCCCCAGGAATCGGTCTTCAGCCAGCTCGGGAATCCTGTGATCGTGCCATCTCCCGAACCCGCCATCCTGGAAGCGACGACAACCTCGTATGGAGGCGGATCACGGTGAGCGATTTCATCACTGCCAGGGCGGTTCGCGTCGCACGCTACTCCTTTCTCGTCTGTTTCCTCTGCTCGGGTCTTCTTCTCAGGGCTCAGGCCACCACACCGCCATCGGCCGCGAAACCGGAAACCCTGGCTCTTCCTCCCTCGGCCGGCGAATCCTCCCAGATCCTTCTCTTCCGCATCCGCTCGGCATTTTCCCTCACTCCGGCGATGATCCAGGTTCTCCAGACGAGAAGCTCGGAGCCCGGCGCCATGTCGGGAAGCGCCTCGGGGTCCAGGTCGCCCGCGCCGGCCTCCGATCCCTCGAAAGTGGTGACATGGGGAGAGGCTCTCGAGCGGAGCCTGCCCTTCGCGGCCCCCCTCGATGTGAGGCTTGTGGGGAAGAACGTGGTCGCCCTCATCCAGATCGTCCCGATAGAACTGCGTTCCGCGATCGTCGACCTCATCATCCAGGGACAGGTATGGGTAAAGATGCCCGACGACTCCCTTTCGTTCAAGACCGCCGTCCAGGTTCTGAGCCTGCCTCTCGGTTCGCGATTCTATTTCTATCCGCTCGGCGTCGACACGAAAACCGGTGCGCCGATCGCCGTGGAAATCCGGGTGGAAAGACAACCCAAGCCATGATTCGATGCCCCATGGGAAGGAAACGGATGAAGGGATGAAGAGGAAAACGCGCAGGTTCGCAGTCCTCGCCCTCCTCTGTCTCGTCGCGGCGTCGGCTTTCGCCTTCTGGCTCACGCAGACTCCGCGCATCGCCTCCATAGATCCCATCGCCTTCACCCCGGGCGAACCTGTCACTATACGGGGGAGGAATTTCGGCGCGGAGCGCGGAGAGGGGAAGGTTCTCCTCGACCTGTCCCCCCTGACCCAGTCTTCATACATATCCTGGTCAGACAAAGCGATAGTGCTCCGGATTCCCCCTTCGGTGGATTCGGGGCTCCTCCAGGTGTCGCGCTCCTTCGGGACGAGCGCCGCCGAGATACTCATCAATGCCTTGCGGCTTCCGGAAAAGCCGAACAACCCCGTCCAGACGGCCGCGGGACCTTCCATATTGTCGATCAGCCCGCCCGAAGCCGCGATCGGTTCACTCGTGGAAATCCGGGGCATAAACTTCGGCTCCAACGTGCAGTTCAGCGAGGTGAGGTTTTCGCGCAATGCCGCGGGCATGGAAACCGAAATCGGAGGGGCCGATTCCCCCGATCCGACGGGAGAGCTTGCGCCGGCTTTCATAGCTCCCGAGGATCCGGAACTCATGTATGAAACCTGGGACGACAAGAGCATAGCCGTACGCGTTCCCGAGGGCGCGGGCTCGGGCACGGTGGTCGTGAGGACGCCACAGGGAGAATCGGCCCCCTTCACATTCAAGGTCAAGTCTGGATCGGGCATGAAATATCTCTTCGACAAGGCCGTCTACTCCATACAATTCAAGGTCAGGGTGAGGAAGCAGCTTCTCAAGTCCTCGGGAACCATTCTGCTCTATATGCCGAATCCCCCCGATTCCTTCTCTCAGGACCTCGAGTCATTCCAGGAAGAAGCGCCGACACCTTTCATGGGAAGATACGGACAGACGGCGGTCTTCAGGATCGCCGATTTTCCAGGAAGCGAGACTTTCGTGACGAGGACGGCCCTTATCGCCGTCCATGGCGTGGAAACGGATCTGACCGCCTATAAGGATAGTTTTACGGACAACCAGGTTCCGGTCTTTCTCCGGGCATTCCTCGCTGAGGATATCCTGGTGCCCTCCGGCGCCAAGGAGCTGCAGGCACTGGCGGCCAAGGTGACGGGCAAGGAGAAGAACCTGCAGAGGAAAGCGGGACTCCTCAACAACTGGCTCGTGAAGAGCATCGCATGGAAGCCGAAACCCGGGGCGAGAGAGACCCCTCTTTCAGCTTTCCGGAGCGGATCGGCGGGCTCGCGATCCTACGCCCTTCTTGCCTGCGCCCTTCTGAGGGCGGCCGGCGTTCCTTCGGTTCCCGTCTCGGGCTTCCTTGTGCGGAGGGATGGGCTGAGCATCCCCCATTACTGGCTGGAGTACTACCTTCCGGCCACGGGCTGGATACCTTGGGACCCGGTGCTCGCCCTGGGATCGAAGCCCCTGGGATTCGACGCCGGACTGGATGAACCCGCCCATTACTTCGGCTCGCTCGACAACAGGCATATAGCGATATCCAGGGGTATAGCCGATATAGTCCCCCTTCTCGGCGGGCCGGACCTGGAGACCGACAAGGCATCCTGGGCCTTCCAGACCGTCTTCGAGGAATCCAAGGGCAGACCCTTCAGGACTGATTGGCAGGAAATCGAGATACTCGGCTCCTACTGAGGAATCCCCTGCCTCCGGTGGCCGAAAGAATGGGATTGTTGTATATTTAGGGCCAGTTAACGCCTTTATATGCGAGGAACCCTATGCCGGTGATTGAAAGCTTCGATCCTGAGCTCTGGTCGGCGATGCAGTCGGAGATGTCGCGCCAGCGCGACAATATCGAGCTGATCGCGAGCGAAAACTATGCTTCCCGCACGGTTCTCGAAGCCACGGGATCCGTCCTCACCAACAAATACGCCGAAGGGTATCCCGGCAAGCGCTATTACGGCGGCTGCGAATATGTCGACATGATCGAAAACCTGGCGAGGGAGAGGGCAAAGGCCATCTTCGGCTCCGACCATGCCAATGTCCAGCCTCATTCGGGCAGCCAGGCCAACATGGGTGTCCTTTTCGCGGCCATCAATCCGGGAGACACGATCCTCAGCATGGATCTCGCCCACGGCGGACACCTCACCCACGGTTCCCCGGTTTCCTTCTCGGGCAAGTTCTACAAGATCGTGCGCTACGGCGTCAGGCGGGACAGCGAAACCATCGACTACGAGCAGGTGGCCGCCCTGGCCGAAGAACACAGGCCCAGACTGATAATCGCGGGCGCTTCCGCCTATTCTCGCATCATAGACTTTCAGGCTTTCAGGCGCATAGCCGATGAGACGGGCGCCTACCTCATGGCTGACATGGCCCATATCGCCGGACTCGTCGCCGTAGGAAGACACCCGAGCCCCGTCCCTCTGGCCGATTTCACCACCACTACGACGCACAAGACTCTGCGCGGACCGCGCGGAGGCATGATCCTGGTCGGAAGGGACAGGGAAAACGACCGCGGAATAAAGACTCCCAAGGGAGACGGGCTCAAGAAGTGGTCGGAAGTGATCGACGGGACCATAATGCCCGGAATCCAGGGCGGGCCCCTCATGCATGTGATAGCCGGCAAGGCCATCGCGTTCAGGGAGGCCCAGGCTCCCGGCTTCGCGGACTACATCGACAAGGTGATAACCAACGCCTCGACCCTTGCCGGCTCGCTTGCCGCGGGAGGCGCGAGGATAGTCTCGGGCGGCACCGACAACCACCTCATCCTCGTGGACCTGAGTCCTCTGGGAATAACCGGCAGGGAGGCGGAAAAATGGCTGGACGAGGCCAACATCACCGTCAACAAGAACGGCATTCCCTTCGACCAGAAAAGCCCCTTCGTCACCTCGGGCATCAGGGTCGGCTCGCCCGCGGTCACTTCCCGGGGCATGGGAAAAGCCGAAATGGAGACCATCGCCGGCCTGATCATGGAAGTCTTGAAAGCCAAGGGCTCCCCGCAGGTCACGGGACGGGTCAGGGATGCCGTCCTGTCCCTCACCGCGCGATTCCCCCTGCCGGTCTGATGAATCCCGATTCCCGGGAATTCTCCTCCATGGAAGGGTTTGAGAACCCGGTCTCGGTGCGCGAGCGCCTGACCGCGAATCTCCATGGCGAGGGCATGTTCGCTCTGGGCTTTCTTTCCCGGGATTCCTTTCTCGAAGAGCTGGAGGAAGCAGGCCTCTCAGCGGAAGCGATGCGGAAATATGATATCGGAAAGGTGCGGAGCGTCGTGGTCGCCGCGCTCAGATACGGGGAAGGCGACTATCCGATGCCTCCATGGGTCGGAGGGCGGGAGCGCCGGACCTGGCATACTCCCGAGCCCATGCTGCGCATCGCCAGATTCGCGAGGGCGAACTGGTATGCAGAGCTATCGGGGAGGCTTCTCTCCGCAGTCAGGACGACTATCGCCGGGGCGGCGGGGGAGGGGACAGCCCTTCCCGCCGCCAGGCAATGGCACAGGCTGGTCAACTCGGGACTGCCGGAAAAATCCCTGGCAAGGAAGGCCGGCCTGGGATGGATAGGCAAGAACGGCATCATGATCGCGGCGGGCGGCGGACGAAGAGGGGACAGTGCCCCCGCCTGCTCCTCGGCCGTGGTCCTGGGCCTCCTCCTCTGTCCGGTCGACCTCGGACCGGAGGCTCATGCGCCTGTCGGCGATCTCTGCGGAGAATGCGGGAGCTGCGTGGAGGCTTGCCCCACCCGCGCCCTGCTCGGGAGCGCCCAGAAAGGGCGCGCCCCGGGAGCGCAAGCCCCGGGCGGGGACGCCTCCGCGGCCGAACACGGCTACGACAGGCTCCGCTGCATCCAGCACTGGACCGCCATCGACGGGGATCTCCCTCCTTCCGTCCTCACCGCCTGGGACGGAAGGCTCTACGGCTGCGATTCCTGCCTCGAAGCCTGCCCTTTTTTCCGGACCGATCCCGAGGCCGAGACTGGGCTGGGCCGTCTGGGGCCGGCGCTCCCAGCAGGCTACTTCATGGGGAATGGCGATGACAGGATACGTCGGGACCTGAAGGGATCGGCTCTCGGCAGGGCATGGATGTCCCTGGGAGGCTTCAGGCGAAGCGCCAGGCTGGCATTCGATGCCGGGAGGAATTCAGCGGCCGGCGAAAACCGGAGAACCGGGGCGAAACGGGAAGGATGATTTTTTTGCCTCGGGCCGCTATACTCCAGCCATGACGATCGAAACCATGAAAGCCCGCTCGAGGCTTGTCACGCTCACGAGGGATTTCTTCCTTTCCAGGGATTATATCGAAACGGATACGCCGACTCTCTCGCCCAGCCTCATTCCCGAATCCTGCCTCGAAGCCTTCGCCACCGATTTTGTCCATCCTTTCAAGGCTGGCTTTCCCCTTTACCTCGTCCCTTCCCCCGAAATCTGGATGAAGCGCATCATAGCCTCCACAAGGAGAAGCGTATTCCAGATCTGCAAATCCTTCAGGAACGCGGAATCCGTCGGCAGGATGCACAACCCCGAATTCACGATGCTCGAGTACTACACGGTAGGAGCGACGAGCCGCGACAATATCGGACTGACCGAGGAACTCTTCGGCATTCTCGCCACCCCGGAGACGCCCGCCTCGGCCAGGCCTCCCTTCAGGCGCATGACCATGGCAGAAGCCTTCTCGGAATTCGCCGGTCTCGACCTCGATTCCCTGGGTGAGACGCGGGCCATCGTCGAGGCGGCCAAGTCCAGGGGCCTGCTCGTGGACGGCGCCGCCGCCTGGGAGGACGCGTTCAATATCATCTTCCTCTCCCTGGTCGAACCCTCCCTTCCCCCCGACCGTCCCCTCGTCCTCGACGAATATCCCCGCGGCATCGAATGCCTGGCGAAGGACATACCGGGAAAGGCATACAAGGAACGCTGGGAACTCTATGTCAGGGGCATCGAGATCGCGAATTGCTTCACCGAGCTCGGCGATCCGGCGGCGGTAAAGGCGTACTTCGCGTCGCAGGGCATGAGGAAACTGACGAGCCTCGTGCCGCACAGGATCGATTCGGACTATCCCGATATCTTCGCCGACTTCCCGCCCTGTTCGGGCGTCGCCCTGGGCTTCGACAGGCTGGCCATGGTCCTGCTCGGACTTTCCGGCATAGACGAAGCCCTGAACTTCCCCTTCGCGGCTTTCCCCTCCTGGGGAACCTGACCAAGCCTTCGCCATGGACTGCATATCTTTACAAAAAACGTCCATTTGCACTACAATGAATGCGAAATAAGGCGGCGTTTTCCAGCCTCTATCCTTTTCATGCGTATTGTCGGTCCCCGCGGGGCGGGCAGTAGAAGGAACTAATCATGGTTCGCGGCGGCGACATAAACCTAGGCACTTGTCTCTTGATCAACGGCAATCCCCATATCGTGGTGGATAGGGAATTCGTGAGCCCCGGAAAAGGCTCCGCCTTCGCCCGGGTCAAGGCCAAGAGCCTGAAGACAGGCAACGTCATCACCCAGACCATCAAGACCGCCGACTCCGTGGAGGATGCCCAGGTCGATCTCACCGATTGCCAGTACCAGTACTCGGACGGCGAGAATTACATGTTCATGAACAATGAGAACTACGAACAGTTCGGCGTTTCCATGACCGTGCACGCGGACAAGAAGCCCTATCTCAAGGAAGGCGAAACCTACACCCTCGTCATGTTCCTGGGCGAAGCCATCGACATCAAGATACCCTACAAGATGATATTCACCGTCGTCGAGAGCGAGAACTACATCAAGGGCGACACGGTCTCGGGAGCCACCAAGCCCGTCACGACCGAGACCGGCCTCGTCGTGAGAGTACCTCTCTTCATCAAGCAGGGCGAGAGAATACTCGTCAACACCGAATCGAACGATTACGTGGAGCGGGTGAACAACTGAGTCTCCTCACCTCGAATGCCGGCAGCGCCTCGGGAGTTCCAGCCCATGACTGAACTCCACCCCCTCGTCAACAAGACGGTGGAATTTGCCTACCGCGGCGCAAGGCTGGGATTCGACCTTTCCCATGCATTGTTTTCCTCCTTCGCCATCGACACGGGAACGCGCCTCCTTCTCAAGGATATCGCCCACGACAAAGTGGTCACGGAAGCCTCATCCATTCTCGACGCAGGTTGCGGCGCGGGGATCATCGGGATTTCGCTGGCGGCCTCCTGTCCCGAGGCCAGGGTTGTGATGAGGGACAGGGATATCCTCGCCTGCGCTTTCTCCGAAAGGAACTGCTGGAAGAACGGGATTCCCGCCATCAGGCTCGGCCTAGACGGCATCCCGGCCGAGCCTATCTCGAAAAGGACGCCGAAACACAAAAAGATCGAGGAACGCTCAGGCGACCTCATCATTGCCCCCGGACTCCTGGGCGAGGACGATCCCCTGGGACCCTACGATGCCATCCTCTCCAATTTGCCCGCCAAGGCCGGTCCCGTGATACTCAAGGCCTTCGTCGGCGCCTGCGCCGGCAAGCTCCTCAAACCTGGCGGGAGGCTGGCATTCGTCATCGTCAACACTCTGGCGGCCCTCGCCGATGAATGGTGCGCCGCTTCGGGCATGAGCCTCGTGAGAAGGACGGCCGCCAAGGGCCACACGGTCTTCGTAATGGAGAAACCGGCCCCGGCGACAGGGGCGGCTTCGGCGCCGGGGCCGACAGCGGCAATAAGCGCGACAAGCGCGATAACGGCGACAAGCGCGGCCATCGGTACGGCCGTGACGAACCTCTACACGCGTTCGACGGCCCAGAGATGGCTGGGACGGTACCAGGTCCGCGCCGACGGATTCTGGGGATTGCCCGAATTCGACACCACGGGCTTCGCCACCGATCTCGCGATAGAAGCGCTGGAAAAGGCCTGCGCGGGCAGCCTGGTGCGCGATCTGCTCGTTTCCGAGCCGGGCATCGGACTCGCGGCCCTGTGGGCTTGCAAGGCCCTGGGACCTTCCAGGGTACATGCCTTTTCCAGGGATCTTCTTTCCCTTCTCGCGACGAAGTCCAACCTGGCCGCCCTCCCGCTTCCCCCGGCCGAGTATCTGCCGATCCAATCCATAGACGGCGACAGGGTAGGAAGAGCGGTCTTCGATGCCATTCTATGGTTTCCCGACGAAGTGCCGGAGTACGACTATATCGGTCCCGTATGGGAATTCCTGAACAGGGCGGCCAAGAAAGGCGCGGGTATCGCGATCGTCTCAAGCCCGACCACCATCTCCCGTTTCGAGAAGCTGAAGCCCGCGGGGATGCAGCGTCTCGGCTCGAAAAAGAAGAAAGGTTTCGAATCGTTCATAGTAAGAAAAGTTGAATAAAACAAAGATCGGAATCGCTTTTTCCATTTCTTCCCTTGAACTCTAAATTTCAACAGGTAAAACGACGTCATAACATTCGAAATGATCTTGTCAACTTTTAAAAGCCAGTGTATCTCTTAATAAAGGGGGCACCTGTGAATATTCCCACATTCGGCCATCGGGGAGTCGAAGGCTGGATCAAAGAGATGGCGGAGTTATGCGAACCCGATGCCATAGAGCTGTACGAAGGCACGGATGCCCACTATAAGCTGCTCTGCGAGAGACTGGTGGAGGCGGGAACCTTCCTGAGGCTGTCCGAGGCCGCCAGACCGGATTCCTACCTCGCGGAATCGGATCCCGCGGACACGGCCCGCGTCGAGGAAAGGACCTTCATCTGCTCGGCGACGGCGGGGGACGCCGGACCGACCAATCATTGGGTCAAGCCCGATGAGATGAAGGCGAGGCTCAGCCCTCTCTTTTCCGGATCGATGCGAGGGAGAACCATGTACGTGGTTCCCTTCTCGATGGGGCCAGTGGGAAGTCTCTTGGCGAAGTTCGGCGTCGAGATAACGGATTCAGCCTATGTTGTCATCAACATGCACATCAT
>CAZRYP010000081.1:0-9496 GCA_964604295.1 uncultured Treponemataceae bacterium | reverse complement strand
GTGCTTGGCGACCATGTCGCGCAGAAGGGGAGCAACATCACGGTCGAGAGGGTCAGGTTCGATTTTTCCCACTCCGCCCCCATGACGAAGGAAGAGATCGCGAAGGTGGAGGTGATCGTCAACGAACAGATAGGTCGCGATCTGCCGGTGTCGATGGAAATGATGAGCCTGGAGGACGCGAAAGCCTCGGGAGCGATAGCCCTTTTCGGAGAAAAATACGAATCCGTGGTGAAGGTCTACACGATGGGCGACTTTTCCAAGGAGGTCTGCGGCGGGCCTCATGTGACCCGGACCGGTCTCCTTGGGAAATTCAGGGTCCAGAAGGAGCAGTCCTCCAGCGCGGGAGTCCGCAGGATCTACGGGGTACTGGAATGACGAAGGGCTGAGGTTCAGCCCCTGCTGATCCTGCGGAGACCCTGGTACGCGACACGGTCGTCTTCCCTGACCATGCGGAGCATCCAGGGGCCTTCGGTTTTCATGTCCTCCCACCATATCTGCCGCACGAAATCCTCGATTCCCTTTTCCACGCCGGAATAGTCGGCCTTGCGCCACTGGAGGAAGACATATTCGCCTGAGGGTATGATGAAGACATCGCCTTCGGGGCTATCGGAGCTCTCGGTCAATTTTCCGGAAAAGGAGGCCGGTGAAAGGGGGCGCTTGACCCGGGGTCCGTCATCGGGATTTGCCGCGATCAGGTCGGCCGGATCGAAAACCCAGAGGCTATCATCGGCGGCGGGCATGGACTGCGGCGCCGCGCCGGTTTCGTCCCGGAAGGCTTGGTACCGCAGCGCCGATCCCAGATGGAGGCGAAGAAGAGTGGGCTCGCTCATGGCGGAATCTTGGAGGATTTTCCCTTGAAGTTCAAGCGGGGAGGCGGAAGCCGGCGCAAAGAAGGCTTCCCCGGACGCGGCGTCTGGAAATTGGGGGATTTTAGTGCTATCCTGCTTGGACATGAGCCTGCTGGAAAGCATACAGTCGCCCGAAGATGTCAAGAAGCTCAAGGAATCGGAGCTGCGCATCCTCGCGGAAGAAATACGACGAAAGATACTGAGCACCGTCAAGTCCAACGGAGGTCACCTGGCGTCCAACCTCGGGGTGATCGAACTCACCATAGCTCTCCACAAGGTTTTCGATTCGCCCCAGGACGCCATAGTATGGGATGTGGGGCACCAGAGCTATACCCACAAGCTCCTCACCGGCCGCCTTGCCCTCTTCGACAAAATCCGGAGGAAAGGAGGGCTTTCCGGCTTTCCCAAGAGATCCGAAAGTGTCCATGACATTTTCGACACCGGGCACTCCTCGACATCCCTCTCTTCGGCCCTCGGGCTCCTCGAATCGAAAAAGCGCTCCGGCACGCGGGGTCATGTCATAGCCGTCATAGGCGACGGCGCCCTCACCGCCGGCATGGCCTTCGAGGCTCTCAGCAATGTGGCCCAGCTCGGCCTGCCCCTCATCATCATCCTGAACGACAACAAAATGTCGATATCCCCCAACGTGGGTGCCCTGTCCCGTTATCTTTCCAGGCTGGCCGCCAGCATGCGTTACCAGACACTGCGCCGGAGGATAGACTCGACCGTGAGGGCCATCCCTCATTTCGGAACCCGGCTCCTCGATCTCATCGTGAGGGGGAAGAGGGCCGTCAAGGCCATATTCTTCAAGGACAATTTTTTCGCCGATCTGGGGTTCGAGTACGTCGGGCCGATAGACGGCCACAATTTTCCCGTCCTGCTGAGCGTGCTGAACCAGGTTCGCAGGCTGGATCGGCCCGTCGTGGTCCATGTCGTCACGACCAAGGGCAAGGGCTACGAGAAGGCGGAGGAGGATCCCGAAGGCTTCCACGGCCTATCGCCCTCCTGCGCCGACACGACACAGACCAGGGCCTACTTCAACGAGATCTTCGGGGAGACGATGCTGGACCAGGCGGCCAGGAGGCCGGACCTGGTAGCCGTGACCGCGGCGATGACCAAGGGCACGGGCCTCGAGAAGATGGCCAGGAAATACCCTTCGCGGGTGTATGACGTGGGCATCGCGGAGCAGCATGCCGTGACCTTCGCCGCGGGATTGGCCACCGGCGGGCTCTCTCCGGTCGTCTCCATCTATTCCACCTTCATGCAGAGGGCTGTCGACCAGGTTCTCCACGATGTCGCTTTGCCCAACCTCCATGTGGTATTCGCCCTGGACAGGGCGGGGGCCGTGGGAGAGGATGGGGAGACTCACCAGGGCTTTTGGGACATTCCCCTTTTCAAGACCCTCCCCAACATGACGATGATGGCTCCCTCAGGCGCGGGGGAACTGGGATCGTTCCTGGAATTCGCCCTTGCGCTGAAGGGTCCGGCGATGCTCCGCTATCCCAAGGCGAGGGTCGACTGTGAAGACGATGCCTCGGCCTTGCCCGTCGTGGCGGGGAGGGGGGTCTTCGTCAGGAAAAATCCGTGTTCCACCCTCCTTGTGTGCGCCCTGGGTCCGATAGTCCATCCCGCCGCGAGGGCTGTGGACAAGCTTGCCGCCAAAGGCCTGCATGCCGATCTTTATTCGCTTCGCTTCGTGTGTCCGCTCGACGAAGCCTGGCTTGCCGAAATATGCGGGCGTTACGAAGGAGTCATCACGATCGAGGAAGGCTCCAAAGCCGGCGGAATGGGGGAGACGATAGCGGCCGTCCTCGCGAGGAGATCGGTGGAGGCGCAGATCACCTCCCTCGGCTTCGGCGCGCAGCCACCTTCTCAGGCGACGCGCGATGAATTGCTCCGCGAGGCCGGTCTCGATGAAGATGGCCTGTATTCAGCCATCGGAAGGCGCATCGCCGAAACAGGCGGGAAGAGGTCGCATGAAACGCTGTCTGTCGCTGCCCGGCTCTAGATCCCTCGAGCTGGGCCTCCGCCCGATTCTGATGGGCATCGTCAATGTCACTCCCGACTCTTTCTACGGGGAAAGCAGGCGCCTCGATCCCCTGGAGGCGGCCGAGAGGGCTCTCGCCCTCGTCGGCGAAGGGGCCGATATCCTCGATTTCGGCGCCGAGTCCACGAGGCCGGGCTCGGAGGCCGTGGACCCCGAGGAGGAGGCGCGCAGGCTCATCCCCGCGATTCGGCACTTCAGGAAGATGTCCGACGCCATACTGTCGGTGGACACGCGGCGCGCCGATGTCGCCCGCGCCGCCCTGGACGAGGGCGCCGACATCATCAACGACATCGGCGCGCTCGGCGACCCCGGTATGGCGAAGGCGGCGGCCGGGGCTGGCGCCGCGGTCGTCCTCATGCACATGAGGGGAGCCCCACGATGCAGGCGTCGCCCCGTTACAAAGACTGAGCCGTCGAAGTGAGGGATTTCCTTCTGGCGGCCGCCGCCAAGGCCCTGGAAGCGGGTATCCGGCCGGACGCGATCATACTCGATCCGGGCATAGGTTTCGGCAAGCAGCTTGAACACAACCTGGACTTGCTCAACAGGCTTCATCTGCTGACCGGATCCGGCTATCCTGTGCTGGTGGGCCTCTCGCGGAAACGCTTCGTCGGCGAGCTCACCGGGAAGCCGGTCGAGGACAGGCTCCCCGGGAGTCTCGGCGCCGCCTGCGCGTCCTGGATCAGGGGGGCCGATATCTTCAGGGTCCACGATGTGGCCGAGACCAGGGACGCGCTCATGGTCTTCGATGCCGCGACCCGGGCGGGGCAGGAACCCGGAGAAAGCCTGAGGAGGGTCCATGGACTATAATGTCGTAGCCTCATTTTTCTCGACCTATGTCAGACCCATCCTCGATGTGCTTCTCCTGGCCTTCCTCATCTACAACACCTACCAGATTCTCGTGAAAACCCAGGCCATACAGCTGGTCAAGGGCATACTGCTCCTGGCGGGCATCTATGCCGTGGCCTTCTTCCTCCAGCTCTCCACGGTCACCTGGATCCTAGGGATAGTCGCGCCGGGCCTCGTCATCGGTCTCGCGATCATCTTCCAGCCCGAACTGAGGAAAATCTTCATGCACCTTGGCCAAGGCAGGCTCTTCCGCTCCAGCCATCAGCCGAGGGCAAGCCAGATAGAGGCTTCGGCGACAGCCTGCGAGATTCTGGCCCAGATGAAGCGAGGCGCCCTCATCGTGTTCAGCAGGAACGTGGGCCTCAAGGAAATCATCGACAAGGGCGTGAGGCTGGACGCCCTCCTTACGACGAGCCTTCTCGTCACGATTTTCGCCCACGACAATCCCCTGCATGACGGAGCCGCGATCATCCAGGAAGGGCGGATTTCTGCGGCGGCCTGCTTCCTCCCTCTCTCAGACCAGCAGGATATCAAGAAGAGCTTCGGCAGCAGGCATCGCGCGGCTCTCGGCATCACGGAAGAATCGGACGCGGTGGTCCTCGTCGTTTCCGAGGAAACCGGGGCCCTCTCCCTCGCGTACGATTCGAAGCTCTATTATGGACTTTCGGGGGAGCAGTTGAGGATGCGCCTCGCCAGGCTCCTGGAAGGGGATGCCGGGGACTCGGCCGAGGAGGAGAAGCATTATGAAGCCTGAACGCTTCTTCAAGTCCATGTTCGCCGACTGGCCCGCTAAAGTCCTGTCCCTGGCCGTCGCCCTCCTCCTGACCCTCTTCTTCAGCCTCACCCGTCTCGAGCAAAGGACGATCAGCATACCCCTCAGCATTTCCCTCAACGACGAGATGGCTCCCTCCAGCTTCTATCCGCGGATCGTGCGGGTTATCCTGCGAGGCGAGCGCGATGTGATCTACGGTATCAGGGAGGACGAGATATCAGCCTCCCTGGATCTGGCCGAATACAAGAGCGAAGGCGTTTACAAGGCGCCGATCCATCTCGAAAAGCGGGGCAACGCCCTCAGCGCCGATCCCCTGGAAATCCGTCCCGAGCCCTCGGAAATCGCCATCGGCCTCGAGCGCAGGGTGAGCAAGAAGGTGCCCGTCACACCGGCCTTCAAGGGCTTCCTGGAATCGGGTTTCGAACTGGCGAGCTTCGACATCGTTCCTGCCGAAGTGACGATTTCAGGCCCTGAGGGACTCGTTGCCCGCACGACCGAAATATCGACGGATACGATAGAGCTGAGCGGCAAAAAATCCGATTTCTCGGTCGAAGTTCGTCTCCTCAAGAAGGAGAATCTCCTTTCGCTCGAGGGCAGGGAATCGGTCGCTATCCTGGCCAAGGTGAGGAAATCCCTCGACGTCAAGAATTTCGTCAATCTGAGGATTTATCCCATCGGCCTGGCATCCTCCCTCTCCCTCGCGGAGATCCTGCCGACAGGGAATCTGCGCATGCATATTCCCGAGGAAGCGATGAAGGGATTCGACCAGGAAAAGCTTCTATCCGTCAACCTCACCTCCTTCGTGAAACCGGGCACCTATACGGTGGATGTCGCGGTTTCCGCGCCAGAGGGGGCATACGTCGAAACCTATGAGCCCCAGAGCATCACCATACGCCTCCAGTCCTCGGGGGCCGGCCAGGGAAGTCGGCCTTCGGGAGCTGCGGTACCATCCGCGGGGGCGGGCACTCCCGTCCAGGACCCGGCCCAGGTCGAGGAGAGGCAGCCTTGAATACGATGAAGCGCGGTCAGCCGCGCGACCGTCCGTCCGGGAGAGCAGCATGATCAAGGGAATCGGGATCGATATAGTCCATGTCAGCAGGATCAAGCGCTGGATGACCATTCCTGGCCTGGTGGAACGCTATTTCCATCCCGTCGAGATCGCCGACGCGAAATCGAGGGGCTCGGGCCACGCCCTTTCCCTCGCGGCGCGCTTCGCGGCCAAGGAAGCTTTCGGGAAAGCCCTGGGCACGGGACTCGCGATGATGAAGCTGAAGGACATACTGGTAAGGAACAACCGCAGCGGCAAGCCCTTCGTCATTCTCGAGGGCACGGCGCTGGGCCGATTTTCCGGGCTCGGGGGAGGGACAATACACTGCTCGCTCACCCACGAGGGGGAGAACGCCGTTGCCATCGTGATCATAGAGGGACAGGGCGAAGGGCTATGACCAGGAGACCGATTCAACTGGTCCTTTCGTACGACGGGACGGATTTCGGCGGCTGGCAGCGCCAGAAGAACGCGAGGTCCGTCCAGGAAGAGCTGGAGAAAGCCCTCGATAAGATGCACGGCCACCCTGTCAGGCTGACCGGAGCGGGCCGCACCGACGCAGGCGTCCATGCCATGGGGCAGGTCGCGGGATTCTTCACCGATATAGCCTCCATCCCCGCCGAAAAGTTCCTACTCGCCCTGAACAAGCTCTTGCCGAGGGATATACGCATACTTTCGGCTGACGATGCCCCACGGGATTTTCACGCGCGCTTCGACGCTTCCCTCAGGAAATACCGATATTTCATCCTCTGCGGTTCCAGGCAGGACGCGTTTTCCCAGCGCTACGCCTGGTGCGTTACCCGCCGGCCCTCCATCGGCAAGCTCAACGCCATGGCCTCGATCATCGTCGGAGAACACGGCTTCCAGGCCTTCGCCTCCGCCAAGGACATAAGCGTCTCCAAATCCAGATTCGTCCAGGATTCCAGCTTCTGGTTCGAGGGAAGGAAACTGGTCTATCAGGTCTCGGCGAATGCCTTCCTCTGGCGCATGGTCAGGTCGCTCGTAGGCACGATGCTGTTTTTCGAGCCGAAGGCGGACACCGAGCAAGATGCGGCTGACCTGATGAGGGGTATCCTGGAAAGCGGCGAGAGGAAGAGGGCGGGGCCGACCGCTCCGCCTAACGGGCTTTTCCTGTGGAATGTCGAGTACGGCATTCGCAGCCACGGGCATCGGCGCCATCCGCCGGCCGACACCTGCGGCGAATCGGATTCGGTTGCCGGGGAGCCGGAAACGGGCCCGGAAGGCCCGGAATCCCAATCCCTCGCTCAGGCGCAGAGGCTCGTCCCGGGCATTGGGTACGTGGACGAGACTTCGGTCCTATGACACGGACAATAGGTGACCTCCATGACGTTGGCGACTGAGGTCCGCGCCGCGGAAGCTTCTTCCTTGAAAATATCTTCATGGCGTTGAATAATGGACGCATGACGGAGAGGGCGGCGGAGACGGTCTTCGCCGGCATCGGATTACCGAAGGCTTCGGCTAATGACCCGAGCGGGCTATGGACCTTCGCGTTCATGCCAATCCTATAGAGCAAAAGCAGGGCGAGAGGAATTGTGCCGGAAAAAAAGAAAGGTATAAAGCCGAGTACCGGGCGAAACTTGACCGAAACGGGGTTCGCTCCCGCTTCGCAGGGCATGCCACGTTCCTGGTCAGGCATGGTCGAGGCCGGCAAGGGCGACCGGGCCGACAAGTATATCGCCGAAACCGCAGGCATCCTGAGCCGTTCCCAGCTCAAGGCGAGGGAGGCGGTGATCTCCGTCAACGGCAGGAAGGAAAAGCCTTCCTGCCGGCTCGTTCCCGGCGACCTGGTCGAAGTGTCGTGGACCGATGAGCCCGATCGAAGCCTGGAAGCCGAGCGGCTGGACGTGGAAATTCTCTACGAGGACGGAAACGTCTTTGTATTCAACAAGGCACAGGGCATGGTGACCCACCCCGCCAACGGGCATTGGCGCGGAACCCTGGCGAACGCCGCGCTCTGGCTCGATGCCGACAGGAGGGGCGGGGGCTCGGCTCCCAGGGGCGGCATAGTCCACAGGCTCGACAAGGACACTTCCGGGGTCATCATCGTGGCCAGGAACACGGAAACCCATGAATTCCTTGCCGCCCAGTTCAAGAACCGGACGACCCGAAAGGAGTACTGGGCCATCGTCTGCCCCGCTCCCGCTCCGGATGAGGGGCACATCGAGAATTACCTGGCCCGCGACAGGAACAACAGGAAGAAGTTCGCGCCGCAGGAAGCGCCGGGAAAGCGGGCTGTCACGGACTACAAGGTGCTGGCGCGCTGGTCGGTCGAAGGCAGGCGCAGCTACGCGCTCATGGCCCTCTACCCCAAGACCGGCAGGACCCATCAGCTGAGGGTGCACATGCAGAGCCTGGGCTGTCCGATACTGGGCGATCCTCTCTATGGGAGAAAGGACCCGCTCTTTCCCGACGCCACCTTGATGCTCCACGCCCGTCGCCTCAAGATCGCGCTTCCGGGCGTCGCGGAACCGATGCTCTTCAAGGCAACCGTGCCTTCGCGATTCCGCACGATTGTCGCGGCGCTGGAGAGATCGGGCACGCGAGGATGATTTAACCAGGAAGAGAATCGCTGCAAGAAAGGGATCCTCCTGCTATCTAAATGTTTTTGAATATATTACTATTTGTTAACCATTCCCCGGGAGCACAATCATGTTTCATGAGCCCGCCGCGCAGAACGGCAAAGATCCGGCCTTCGCGTACAAGCGAAAGTTGGGCGTGTGGATGTTTTTGGTGTATGCCCTGTTGTATCTCAGCTTCATTGTCATCAATCTTCTCAAGCCGGTTCTCATGGAAACCATCATTATCGCGGGATTGAATCTCGCGGTGGTCTATGGCTTTTCCCTCATCGTCATCGCGTTGATTCTTGCGCTGGTCTACAACCGTGCCTGCGGAAGGCGCGAAGTTGCGTTGGGTGCGGGGGGATTGAAATGATCGAGATACTTCCCGTTGCGCTGTTCGTGTTTTTTGTCGCGTCCGTATTGGGGATATCATTTTTCTTTGCAGGCAAGGCCAAGTCGGCCAGCGGCTATTATGCCGCCGGCGGAAGTATCCACTGGGGAGTGAATGGTATCGCTTTCGCGGGAGATTACCTCTCCGCCGCTTCCTTCCTGGGCATATGCGGGATGATCGCGACCGCCGGCTATGACGGATTCCTTTATTCCATCGGGTACCTGGCCGGTTGGATCGTCGCGCTCTTCATCGTTGCGGAGCCGATGAAACGCCTGGGGAAGTACACATTCACCGATGCGCTCGACGCAAAATTCAACCATCGAGGCATCAAGCTGATGGCTGCCATCAGCACCCTCGTGGTGTCCATCGCCTACCTCATCCCCCAGATGGTGGGAGCGGGCACTCTTGTGACACCTCTTCTGGGCTTGCCACATTATGTAGGGGTCATCCTTGTGGGCGCCATCGTCATCACCATTGTGGCCACCGCGGGCATGACTTCCACTACCTATGTCCAATTCCTCAAAGGTTCTCTCCTGCTTATCTTTTCAGTGGTGCTGGTTGTCGCGACATTGGTCCGCGGCCTGTCCGCGGCTCCGGACCAGGGCGGAAGGGTGCCCTTCCCCGAATACAGGACCATGGCCGCGGTGGAAGCGAATGGGATACTTGTGCCGGGGGATGCCTCATATACGCTCGCAGAAGTAAAGAAGTCGGGAAATTCCAGTTTTGCCAAGCTGATGAAAGAGGGCGGCGCGTCCTGGTGGAAGGTGAGCGTGAAGGATGGACAGGCTGAATTGGTCCAGACGCAGTGGAGCGTATCCAGGGCGGACGGATCGGCGATAATCAACGGCGCTCCCGCCTCAAAAATCAATCAGCTAGCTTTGGTGGGGAATCTGGACAAAATAGATGGGAAGACGGGAGAAGCCGCAAGGACGGGTAGCATAGGCCCATTCAAATACCTGTCTCTCATC
>CAZRYP010000080.1:7148-9678 GCA_964604295.1 uncultured Treponemataceae bacterium | reverse complement strand
ATTATGCTCTTCTGGGCGATGGGGACCGTCTCTATGGGCATCTCCACGCCCATGTCGCCGCGGGCCACCATGATGCCGTCGGCTTCGCGTATGATCTCGTCCACGTTGGAAAGTCCCCTGGCCGATTCTATCTTCGCGATAAGCTTGACGACGGAGCGCTTGCCCGTGGACACCGCGGCTCTCTGGACGAGCCTCCGGACTTCCTCGATGTCGGTGGCGCAGCGCACGAAGGACAGGGCGATATAGTCGATGTCGCGCCCCACGGCCCAGAGAATGTCGGAGATGTCCTTCTCCGAGAGGAAGGGAATAGGGTAGTCGGCCCCGGGAATCGTCAGGTGCGCCTTGGGGCGGAGCTGCCCGTCGTTGTCGATGCGCACGAGCACCGATTTCGTTCCCCGCTTCAGGACGACGCCAGTGAAATACCCGTCCATGAGGATGATCTTCTGGCCGGGCGAACAGATCCTGTCTATGTCGGGAAGGTTGGTGAAGACATGGGCTTCATCGCCCGAAACGAGACTCTCCAAACCGGCCTGATCCCGGCTTTCGATCGTGATTTCGCCCCCCGCCTTCAGGGGAATGTTCCGCGAATAGCCGTAGAGCCTCAGAGCCGGTCCCTTGATGTCGGCCATGATGGCCACCGGTCTCCCCAGGTCCACGCGCGCTTCCCTGATCATCTCGACAGCCTTGTCGGCTTCCTCATGGGTCTTGTGGGAAAAGTTGAGCCTGAAGACATCCACTCCTTCCCGGAGGAGTTCGCGGAGGATCTCGGGCCTTTCAGATGCCGGACCCGTGGTGGCGACGATTTTCGTCCTCTTATCCATGATTTTTCCTCCCTGGCTGCCACGTCAGAATATACTCCCGCAGAGCCATACGCGACGACTCGAAGGCGATGTCGTCCCAGGGAATCGCGTCGAGGGGAAGGAGGGCCAGGCCGGCCACTTCCCCGGGATCGGTCCTGGATCCCGCGATCTCCCTGGCCGTGGCTTCCGCGAGGAAAAACAGGTCGCAGGTCGCGTAGGGGATGCCGCGGTACCGGTAGAGATTGGGATAGGATGACAGGAAGTCGATCCGCGCCGGCGCCCAGCCCAGCTCCTCCCTGCATTCGCGAATCACGCCATCCTCGACCCTCTCCCCCGGCTCGATGAATCCCCCCGGCAGGGCGAAGCAGCCGGCGCGGGGTTCCCCGCTCCTGCGCAGGAGGAGGAGGGAGCCGGCCGATTCGATGATGATGCCCGCGGCGGTGGCCACATTGTGGAAATACTCGAAACCGCAGTCGGGACAACTCCACATCCTGCCTTCCGCGCTGAAAATGCGGGGGCTGGCGCAGGAAGGGCAGAACCTGAAGGCGGCTCCCGCTTCCCTGAGGCCCTCGCCCCAGTCCGGCCGCGGTGCTTCCCCGGAAGAGCTTTTTTCCATACTATCAGTATAGAGTATGAGCGACCAAAAATACGAGCCGCCCGGGGAAGCCTTGCCGGGGGCAGCGGCCAAGATCTCGCCCCAGGCCGAAAAGAACGCCCGCTTCCGCGCCCTGGTCCGCCAGTCCCCCGATTCGCCCGGCGTCTACATCATGCGCGACGAGGAAAGCCGTATCATCTATGTGGGCAAGGCCAAGATACTAAGGAACCGCCTCCTCTCCTATTTTTCCGGGAAGAAGGACACGAAGACCCGCCACCTCGTCTCCCGGGTCTCGGACATCGAGTGGCTCCTCGCCGGAAGCGAGTACGACGCCCTCCTGATGGAAAACAACCTGATCAAGGAACACAGCCCCAAATACAACATCAACCTCAAGGATGGAAAGACCTATCCCTCCATCCGGATCACGAACGAGGAATTCCCCAGGATTTTCCGCACGAGGAGGATCATCAACGACGGCTCCGAGTATTTCGGTCCCTTTCCGAGCGCCGAGACCATCGATATCTACCTCGAACTCGTGAAGCAGCTCTTTCCCCTGCGCCGCTGCGCCGCCATGCGCAAGAGGGAGACGCCCTGCATGTACTACCACATCGGGCGCTGCCCCGGCCCCTGCGCGGGCAAGATCACAAGGGAAGCCTACATGGAGAGGGTGGGGCAGATCAGGAAGCTGCTCTCGGGGGAAACGGCCGAGCTCCTCGCCGATCTCAGGTCCAGGATGGAGGAGGCCTCGGCGGCATTCCGCTTCGAGGAAGCCGCCAGGATGCGCGACGCGGTCAAGGCGGTGGACCAGTTCGTCGGCAGGTCCAATGTCCAGGACTTCGATCCCGCCGCCAGGGATTATCTGGCATGGCACTGCGACGGCGATATGGCCTCCTTCATCGTCTTCTCGATGCGCGAAGGGAGGCTGAAAGGCAGGGACAGCTTCATTTCTGCCCTCTACGCCACCGAAGAGGAAGCCATCCAGACCTTCCTCACCACCTATTACGGACCTGACCGCCTTCCCCCGCCCCTCGTCTACCTGATGAAGCCGACGGCCACCAGGCCCGTCGCCGAATACTTCCGGAAGCAACTGGGCCTGAGGATACGCTTCCTCGTCCCGAAGGAATCCCGCCATGCG
>CAZRYP010000080.1:0-7138 GCA_964604295.1 uncultured Treponemataceae bacterium | reverse complement strand
GCATCCATGAACCTCGCGGTCCAGAATGCCAGGGAGGAACTCGTCAGGAAGCGCAGGGAGATAGGCGATACCCAAGCCCTCGTGGAGCTGAAGGCGGTCCTCGGCCTGTCCTCCCTCCCGATGCGCATCGAGGGCTTCGACATCGCCCACCTGGCCGGCAAGCACACGGTGGCCTCCCTCATAAGCTTCAGGAACGGGGTGCCGGACAAGAAGAACTACAGATATTTCCGCATCAGGAGCCTGGGGGGGGCCATCGACGACTTCGCCTCGGTGCGCGAAGCCGTCGCGAGGCGCTATTCCCGCCTCATCAACGAGGAAGCCGAGCTCCCCGACCTCGTCCTCATCGACGGTGGCGCTGGGCAGGTGTCGGCGGCCAAGGAAATCCTCGACGAGCTGGGGCTCGACTGCGACCTCGCCGGCCTGGCCAAGAAGAACGAGGAGATCTATCTCCCCGGCAGGCTCGAGCCCGTCGCGCTTCCGAAGGATTCGCCCGCGCTCCGGGTCCTCGTCGCCATCAGGGACGAAACCCACCGCTTCGCGACCGGCCTCTCCCAGAGGCTCCGCGGTCAGGACCTGCGCTTCTCCCTGCTCCAGACCGTCGAGGGGATAGGAGAGGCGCGGGCGAAAAGGCTGATGAAGACCTTCGGCTCCCTCGGCGCCATCGCCATGGCCGAGCCCGAGGCTGTGGCCAAGGCGGCCGGGGTCTCCCTCGCGACGGCCCTCGCCGTGAAGGAAAAGGCCATCGCGTCATATGGAACCGGCTGACGCGTGGAAAAAGCGATGGCATTTCAGTATCTTGAATAATACGGCATTTTATAGGAGCTATGATGAGGTCATATAGGATTCTTCTCTTGTCGCTGACAATCGTGATATCAAGCGTTTTCTTTGGCTGCGACCTTTTTGTGAAAGAAATAAATATTCTATCGGATACATTCGACGCCCAAGGCGATTGGAATTTGACCGCTGAAGTGGATGAGGCAGAATGGGCGCCGGGCGAAGGAACCGCGAGCGCGACGATAGAAAATTCCAGTTTGCTTCTTCAAGTATCGCAGCAAGAAGCAAACTCCGCGCGCGCCGGCGCATATAGGACATTGCAGGATACGATAATCGAAGACGGGACCTTGAGTAATATCACGATCAAGGTCCTGATCGAACCAACAGCCGATATTTCAGGAATGGCGGAAGGGTATATCAATGTAAATTATAATAACATATCCCTAACTGCGCGTTTTGATCACGAATACAGTGGAATGCTCCTATTCACCTATGAAAACGGAACGACAAGTTTTTCGATCGACGGAGTGGATATCGATGATTCACGGTACGAATTCCAAGCTGATTCATCGGGAATTGCCAGGGAAATAGAACTCTACGTAAGGGCCAATGGCGCAGATTTGTGGCACTCCGCATATTTATCCATAGATTCGATCGAGATATCCTTTTTTGATAGATGATTGAAGAATTAAGAAATATTTCTGCCTGACACATGCCTCGACCCGACTCGCGAAACGCAAGGCGCATGAATGTTCGAGGACCAAGCGAATGATAGGCCGTTCCGGTTTTCCACCTCCCACAAGAGGAAAAAATGGGTTACTATATGACAATACGTACTCAAGGAGTCGCAGAATGGACATCAAGTCACTGGAGAAAGTAGCGCTTTCCATCAGAAGCCTCACCATCGACGCCGTGCAGAAGGCCAATTCGGGTCACCCCGGACTCCCGATGGGAGCCGCCGAGCTCGGAGCCTACCTCTATGGCGCAGAAATGATCTATGACGCCGGGGATCCTTCCTGGATCAACCGCGACCGCTTCGTGCTCTCCGCCGGACACGGTTCGGCCTTCCTCTACTCCATCCTCCACATGGCGGGATTCGCCCTTTCCCTCGAGGATATTAAGACTTTCAGGCAGGTGGGTTCCAAATGCCCCGGCCATCCCGAATACGGCGTCACGCCAGGCGTGGAGACGACGACAGGTCCTCTCGGACAGGGCATCGCCAACGCCGTAGGCCTCGCCATAGGCGAGCGCATGATGGCGGCCAAATTCAACAGGCCCCAGGCCAGGATTTTCGACCATTACACCTACACCCTCGTGGGCGACGGCTGTCTCATGGAAGGCGTCGCTTCCGAAGCCTGTTCCCTCGCGGGCCACCTGGGACTGGGCAAGCTCATCGCCTACTACGATTCCAACTCCATATCCATCGATGGGTCCACCGAACTTGCCTTCACGGAGGACGTCGGGAAGCGCTTCGAGGCCTACGGCTGGCAGGTATTGCGCGGCGACATGTACGATTTCAAGGAACTCGCCGCCCTCACCGCCAGGGCCAAGGCCGAGAAGGACAGGCCCTCCCTCATAATCCTGAAGAGCGTGATAGGGAAAGGCTCTCCCACGAAGCAGGGTACAGCGGGCGTGCACGGCGCCCCCTTGGGCGACGAGGAGGTGGCCAGGACCAAGGCGGCCCTCGGCATTCCCGCCGACACCCCCTTCTACGTGGCGCCCGAAGCCTATGCGTATTTCGAAAAACGCAGGAAGGAACTCAAGGCCGCCAAGGCGGAGTGGCAAAAGATCTATGAAAGCTGGGGCAAGTCCAACCCCGGCCTCTCCGAGGAATTGAGCGCCTGGTATTTCAACAGATCCATCAGCCAGCTCGATCTGCCGGCCTTCGCACAGGGCGAAAAAATCGCGACGCGCAACGCCTCCGGCAAGTGCCTGACCGCCGTCGCCACGGCATGGCCCAACCTGGTCGGCGGTTCGGCCGATCTCACGGGTCCGAACGTCACCCAACTTCCCGCCGGGGATTCGGGACTTCCCGTAGACTTCACCAGGGACAACCCGGGCGGCCGCTATATCCGCTTCGGCGTGCGCGAGCACGGCATGGCGGCCATCGCCAACGGCCTCGCCCTCTATGGCGGCCTCCGCCCCTTCGTCGCCACCTTCCTGGTCTTCGCCGATTACCTCCGGCCCTCGCTCCGCCTCGCCGCGCTGATGAAACTACCCGTCATCTACATTCTCACCCACGACTCCGTCTACATCGGCGAGGACGGCCCGACCCATGGACCCGTCGAAACCCTCACCTCCCTGCGGACCATACCGGGACTCACCGTTCTCCGCCCCGCCGATGCCGAGGAGACGGCCGTCGCCTGGCGCATGGCCATGGAAAGGACGGATGGCCCGACAGCCCTGGTCCTGACGCGGCAGAACCTGCCCGTCCTCGCGAAGGACGATCCGGAGTGGCCGTACACGATGGCGCTCGGGGCCTATGTCCTGCGCAACACGCCCAAGGCTCCCGACCTCACCCTCGCCGCCTCGGGTTCGGAGGTATCGCTCGCCGTGAAGGCCGCGGAGATCCTGACCACCGCGCGGCCGGGACTCTCGATCCGGATCGTGTCGGTGCCGGACAGGAACGCCTTCTTCAGGGCGCCCAAGCCCGTGCGCGACGCCATACTCGCGCCCCCCTCCAAGGTATTCGTCGTGGAGGCGGGCATCGGCATGGGTTGGGAAAACATAGCCCCACCCGACCATATCCTGTCCATCGAGCGTTTCGGGGAATCGGGCCCGGGCGACAAGGTGGCTCAGCACCTCGGCTTCACGGCCGAGGCCTTCGCCTCGAAAATTCTCGGATCGCTCTGAGCGACGCCGAATGACCGCTAAAACCGGGAACGCGCAGGACGCGCTTCCCTTGCCTATATCCGGCCGCGAACGGTACATGATCGCGGCCGCCATCTTTCTCCTCATAGGCTCGATAGCGGTCTTCTCCGTTTTCCAGTACCAGAAGATAATCGGCGATACGCGCACCCTCCTCGACTCGGTCTCCGGCGAGAAGGTCGAACAGATACTCCAGTGGCGCAGGCACCATCTCGTCGAAGCCAGGGAAACGGCCCGATCGAGCGACACCATCGCGCTTATGGAGGCAGTCATACACGGAGGGGATGAGAAGGCGGGGCTCGCCCTTCTCGCCGATTTCGCGGATTTTGCCAAGACATACAACTATACGGCTTCGGTCGCGACCGGTCCGGACGGGCGCATCGTGGTCTCCACGTCCACCTACGCCCTCCTGGACAGGGAAACCGTCAAAACCTTTCCCGCGGCCGCCGAATCGGGATCGGCCATCATGACGGAACTCCATGTCCTGTCGCCCCTGGGCGAGCCCGGCTGCAATATCGTCATTCCCATCTTCGCCGACCCCGACTCGCGGGAGAAGCTGCTGGGCTTCATCGTCCATTTTCTCGAAGCCATGACCCAGCTTTACCCCATCATAGACTCCTGGCCCGTCCCAAGCGACACGGCCGAAAACATTCTGATCAGAAAGAACGAAAAGGAAACGGTCTTCCTGAGCAACCTGCGATCGATGCAGGGCTCGGCACTCAACTTTACCCTGACGGCGGACAACAGGAGCCCGACCGTCGAAACCCTCGCCTCCCGGGAAAGCTCAGGCTTCCGGAAAGGCAGGAACTACGGCGGCAGGGATGTCTACGCGATTTCCAAGGTCGTGGCGGACACGGAATGGATCCTCGTCTCGGAGATCGATGTCATCGAAGTCATGAGGCCATGGTGGAAGATATTCTTCCTTCTCGGGATCATACTGGTCATCGGCATGGCCACGGCCATCCTCTTCAGCACCACCATGCAGCATTGGAGATCTTCGCAAAAATACAGGCGGCTCCTCGAAAGCGAAAGGAATCTGCGCGCCTCCGAACGCAAGTTCTCGGTTTTCATGGACTACATGCCCGCGATGATCATGATCAAGGACAGGGAGAGCCGCATTCTATTCGCCAATGCGCCGATGGCCGCCAGGTTCCCCGTCGATCAATGGATAGGCAAGGCTCCGGAAGAGATATTCGATCCGGCCCAGGCCGCCATAACGAGGGAAAGGGACGGCATGGCGCTCGACGAGGGTTATGTCGAGTACGAGGAAACCAGGACCGATCTCGCCGGCCAGGACATCTTCCTCCTCACCCAGAAATTCCGCATCCTCCAGGATGAGGCCCCTCCCCTCATCGGACAGATCATGACGGACCTGACCGAGAGGAGCCGGAGCCTCAGGCAGATCAGGGATCTCAACACGATGCTCGAAGAGAAGGTCAAGGAGAGGACGGCGCAGCTGGAAGCCTCCAATCTCGAGCTCCAGACTTTCACGTATTCCGTCTCCCATGACCTTCGAAGCCCCCTCCGCTCCCTCGACGGCTTCGCCCAGCTGCTCGCCAAAGACCATGCGCAGCGCCTCGACGAGGAGGGACTGCACTATCTGGAAAGAATCAGGCAGTCCTCCGGGAGGATGGCCGAACTCATCAATGACCTGCTTTCGCTCTCGAAGATTTCAACACTGACGCTCAGGAAGGAGCAAGTGGATATCGGAAGGATAGCCAACTCGATCACGACCGAGTACATAGGGAAGGAAATCGGCCGGGACGTTTCCATCTCGATTCAGCCTTCGATGGTGGCACCCTGCGATGCCCTCCTCGTCGACAGCCTTTTCAGGACCCTCATCGACAATGCCTTCAAATTCTCCAGGGGCAAGGCGCGGACCGTCATTTCAGTGGGATCCACCTATTCCAATCCGGCCTTGCCCGGGACCCTCGTCTACTTCGTGCAGGACGAGGGAGCCGGCTTCGACATGGCCTACAAGGACAGCCTCTTCCAGCCCTTCCACAGGCTTCACGGCGCCGATGAATTCCCTGGCAACGGCATCGGGCTCTCCATCGCCAAGCGGATCATCGACAGGCACGGGGGAAAGATATGGCTCGAATCCAAGCTCGGCCAGGGGACGACGGTTTGGTTCACGCTGGGTCGATGATCGCCGCGAAGATCCTGATATTCCAGATGAAAGATCCCAGAAGCTGATATTATTGTATTCAAAATCGAGGCATGATACCCTGAGGATATAGTCACGTCCGGACGCTCGTCCCGACAGGCTGTATATCCGCCCGGATAAGGTGTCACCGTGGAAACGACCGAAGATTTCACTATAGAAAAACGGAGCCTGGCCGAACAAGTCTACCTCTTCCTCTGCAATTCGATCAGTTCGGGCAGATACAAATACGGGGAAACCATCAGCACGAAAAAGCTCGCCGAAGAGCTGCACGTCAGCATGATGCCGATCCGAGAAGCGCTCAAGCATCTGGAGATGGATGGGATCATCGAGATCCGGCCGCGCAGCATGTGCCTCATCAGAACCCCGACAAAAACGACGATACTTTCGGCTATAGCCGTGCGCGAGCTCCTTGAGGTGTATTGCGTGAGGACTGTGTATTCCTCCGTCCGGGAGAGCCGCCTGACTGTCCTCCGGAACCTTGTCGAATCCATGAAGGCGGCCCTGGCGGAAGATCCTCTCGATCTCAGGAAGTACATCAAGTATGACTGGCAGTTCCACATGGAACTCTGCGCCCTGGCGGACAACGAGTTCATCAACAAGTCATACAAAGAGCTGAATATCCACCTCAACATGAACTATATGTATGATATCGGCATCAAGCCGAACGTATCCCAGACCTTCCGGGACCATATCGACCTGGTACGCGCGCTGGCCGACAATTCGCCCGCAGCGGTGGACATCATAGAGAAGCACCTGAAAATCAGCAGGAGAAACATCCTCAGCGGCGAGTTTTTCGCCGCCCAGGATTAGGATCGGACCTCAATCCATCAAAAATCCGCCGTTGACGTTCAGGGTTTCCCCAGTGATGAAGGCCGCTTCGTCGGATACCAGGAACGAGACCGCTTCCGCCACTTCCCGGGCAGTTCCCATTCGCCTCAGAGGGATGGCATCCACGACAGCCCGCCGTTTTTCCTCCGACCATTCGGCGCTCATGTCGGTTTCTATGGCATGGGGAGCCACCGCGTTGACCGTGATGCCGTACTCGGCCAGCTGGCGGGCAAGGGATTTTGTCAGCGCGTTGATCGCGCCCTTGGAAGTGCCGTAGACCGGCGCGGCGGTAATGTCGCCCATCTTCCCCGCGATGGAAGTGACGTTGAGAATCCTCCCTCCCTTTTGCCTGATCATGTGCGGGACGACTGCCTTGCACCAGTAGAAATTTCCGTTGACATTGACATCCATGACCTGGAGCCACTGCTCGCGGCTCAGGTCCATGATGCCGCCGCGCGCTATGATGCCCGCGTTGTTCACCAGAATATCGATTCCACCTTT
>CAZRYP010000079.1:0-9711 GCA_964604295.1 uncultured Treponemataceae bacterium | reverse complement strand
GCCCTCGCGGCAGCCAAAGTATGGACCTTCACGACCGCCGCGGCTCCCGACACCGCCGCTCCCACGGTCAGTTCCACGAGTCCCGCCGCTTCGGCGACAGCCGTGGCGAAGGGCGGCAACGTCACCGCGACCTTCAGCGAGGAGATGGACTCCACAACGATCACGGCCGCGACCTTCACCCTGAAACAGGGTTCGACCTCGGTTCCGGGAGCCGTGAGCTATGCGGGCAATGTCGCCACCTACAATCCGACCGGTGACCTCGCGCTCAGCACTGTCTACACCGCGACGATCACCGTAGGCGCCAAAGATATGGCGGGCAACGCCCTTGCGGCCGCCAAGGTATGGACCTTCACGACCGAGGCGGCTCCTCCCGTCGGACCCGATACAGTCGTTCTCGGCACGGCAGGCAATTACGTGATCCTGGCCAAGACCGGGATCACGACCACCGGAGTCACCGCCATCACCGGCGATATCGCCGTGAGCCCGATCGGCGCGGCCGCCATGACGGGATTCGGACTGATCATGGATTCGACGAACACTTTCTCAACATCCAGCCTGGTAACCGGGAATGTCTATGCGTCCGATTATACGGAACCGACCCCCACCAACCTGACGGCGGCCATCCTGGCTATGCAGGCGGCTTACGACGACGCGGCGGGCAGGACCATCCCCGATTTCGCGGAGCTGGGAACCGGCGAGATCGGCGGCGAGACCCTCGTGGCTGGACTCTACAACTGGACTACCGGCGTGTCGATCACCACTGATGTCACCCTCAACGGAGGACCGGATGATGTCTGGATCTTCCAGATAGCCGGAGGCATCACGCAGGCGGCGACCGCGCAGGTTCTCATGACCGGCGGAGCCTTGCCTGAAAACGTATTCTGGCAGGTGGCCGGCGCCGTCGCTCTCGCGGCAACTTCGCACATGGAAGGAACCGTCATGTCGGCTGGGGCTATTTCCCTCGCGGCAGGCGCAACGGTGGACGGAAGGCTGATGTCGCAGACGGCGGTCACTCTTGACGCCAATACGATTGTCGAACCCGCGCTGTAACACAAGAACAAAATCGTAAAGACGCGGCGTCGGCCATGACAATGACTGACGCCGCGCCATTCCAGGAAGATTTTTACATGCACTGAATAGGAGGTGCCGATTATGAGAAAACTATGGTTCATCCCGATTCTGCTTGCCGCTCTCTTCATAGGAGGGTGCGCGAGTCCCGTCGACGAGGATGTCATTCTGCCCACCGTTTTATCCACATCCCCCGTCGATGATGCCGTCAATGTAAGCAAGAGCGGCAACGTCACGGCGACTTTCAGCGAGGAAATGGACACGGCCACTATCGTTGCCGCGAACTTCACCCTGAAACAGGGGTCAACTTCCGTTCCGGGCGCGGTGAGCTATGCGGGCGATGTCGCAACATTCAATCCGACAAGCGACCTTGCCTACAATACCCTCTATACGGCAACCGTGGGCACAGGTGTCAAGGACGTGGCAGGCAATGCCCTGGCAGTCGCCAAGGTCTGGACTTTCAGGACCCTGACGGCGCCTGATACCGCAGCGCCCACCGTGAGCTCCACGAGCCCGGCCGCCCTCGCCACCGATGTGGCCGTCGGCGGAAACGTCACGGCGACTTTCAGCGAAGCCATGGCTTCCGCGACGATCATCGCCGCCAACTTCAGCTTGAAACAGGGATCTACCTCTGTCCCGGGCGCGGTGAGCTACGCGGGGAATGTGGCCACCTTCAACCCGACAAGCAACCTGGCATACAACACCCTCTATACGGCTACAGTGGACACGGGCGTGGAAGATATGGCAGGCAATACCCTCGCTTCCAACAAGGTATGGACCTTCACGACCCTGGCAGCGCCGGACACCAGCGCGCCGACCGTGAGTTCCACTGTCCCGGCCGCCAGCGCCACGGACGTGGCGATCGGCAGCAACATCACGGCGACCTTCAGCGAGGCCATGGCTTCCGCGACGATCATCGCCGCGAACTTCACCCTTATGCAGGCCGCAACCCCGATCGCGGGATCGGTGAGCTACGCGGGCAACGTCGCCACATTCAACCCGACGAGCGATCTAGCCTCCAGTACCGTCTATACAGCCACCGTTGCCACCGAAGTCACGGACTTGGCAGGCAATCACCTCGCTGTCGACAAAGTATGGACCTTCACGACCGAGGCTGCCTTGCCCTTGGGTCCCTCCACTGTTCTATTGGGTTCGGCCGGAAATTACGTGATACTGGCGAAGGCGGCCATCTCGGCCACCGTCGGCACGGCGATCGTCGGCGACCTGGGAGTGAGCCCTGCCGCCCAAAGCTTCATCACCGGATTCGGCCTCGTCAACGACGCGACCAACGAATTCGCGACATCGAGTCTCGTGACCGGAAGCATCTACGCTTCGGACAACGCGCCTCCGACCCCTACCATCCTGACCACAGCCATAGGCGACATGGAAACCGCATATACCGACGCGGCGGGACGGGTGACGCCTGACTTCACCAACCTGGGAGCAGGAGACGTCACCGGAATGACCCTGGTTCCGGGTCTCTATACCTGGGGCACTTCGCTCCAGGCGACATCGGGTTTCACTATCACGGGCGGAGCCGATGACATCTGGATCTTCCAGATAGCCCAGGACCTTACCATAGGGAACGGCGTCATGGTCACGTTGGGCGGCAGCGCGCAACCCAAGAATATCTTCTGGCAGGTTGCCGGCCAGACCTCGCTCGGCACTACCTCGGACTTCAAGGGAATCATACTCTGTATGACGCAAATCGTCGTGCAGACAGGCGCGACGGTCAACGGAAGGCTGCTCGCGCAGACCCAGGTTACCCTGGACGCCAACGCGGTCACCGAACCTTCGCTGTAATGAGAATGCCCAGGTCCATGTAAAAATTTCCGGCGGCGGCTCAGTGGAAGCTGTCGCCGGGGTCGCCCAGCCGCCGGCCGGCACGCCGGTTTGCGGCCAGGCTTCCTGTATCGAATTTCTTCAACAAGGAGAAGAAAATCATGAGACGAATCGTATTTGCTTTGCTTCTTTGCATGATCGTGCCTCTCGGAGCCTTCGCGCTCGATTTGTATGTGGGTCCGGACATCTACTATGCCAGCCTCGTCCGCCCCGACGATGTGGTCGCCATGGATACGGCGGGCCTCAACCTGGCTGACTTTGCTTTCGGCGGGGAAGCGCGGCTTCTCGCGGGTCCGTTCTGGGGAAGCGCCATGGGACTCTACGCCCCCGGCGACGTCAATCTGCCCCACCATATCGATATCCTGCTCGACGCGGGCCTCGGCCTTTCCCTCGGCCCGGTGCACGCCGGCGTCGGAATCGGGCCTAATTTCGGCCTCGAATTCGGCAACAACGCGGCACAGCTATTCAGGACCGGAGCGAATCTCCGCGTCACGGGCGACATCGTCCTGGGCCCCGTACTGCTCGGCTTGAACTGGGTCAGCGAAGTCCAGTTCACGCGCGCCTCAATCGCCGATGCCTTCATGAATCCCTACGGCAAATTGGGCGTATCGGTTCTGTTCGGATTATAGGAGAACGCGGGATAAGCCATCGGAAGGCTATTCAACGCATCAAGAAAGAAAAGGAAGGGGCTGCCCATTTTGGACAGCCCCTTCCTTTTTGGATCAGGTCGCCGGATCCAATCCGGTTGCCTCGCTTTCTATCAAAGCCTGTCGAAGGTGCGTGATAGTCCGCCTTCGGAAGGAGCGAGCGTCATCGCCGATTTGTCGTTGTTGAAGGAGTAGAAGTCAACTTCATCTTCCTCGGCCCCAGTCCATGAAATCGTGAGCGTCGTGTTGTCGGCGTTCCAGACGCCGTTGGTCGATGCTCCTATGCCGAGGACCGTCACGGTTCCGACGCTCGTGCCGTCGTTGTTGAATACATACCTCGTCGTCACCCCGAGCAGGGTGGTTTCCCATGTCCCGACGATCGAGTTCCGCAGTTCGAACAGCGAGCATCCCGAAAGCACGAGCAAGACGAGCATCACAGATACAAGTAGCTTTTTCATAAAATCCTCCGATTTTATATGATTTGACATGCCCGAGAGTATTTCTCCCGGGCAGAAATTCCGCGATATTCCAGGAGTCCCATCCCCGGCGGGAACCCCGGACCTCATGTCGCCTTGACGAGTTCATCCTGCGACATGGCAGCCAACCTTTTTACCTCGATTGGATTCAAGCCCAGACCTTCTGCGACGCGCTCCCCATATTCAGGATCCGCCTTGTAAAACAGCGCCGTCTGACGCAGTTGGATGCGCCTTTGCGCTCCTTTCAGGTGTGCCGAGATATTGTCGACGAGGTGGTCCCGGTCCATCTCCGTCATGACCCCGCGGTAAAGGACGCCCGCCTGGACGAAGTCCACTTCGCCCGAGATATGGATATGGCGGGCCGCCATCCCTGAGACATCGATTGCCGGCAGCCCATGGGCAGGGTCGGGTGTCGGGCCGCCGAGGCTGTTCGGCCAGTAATTCGGATCCCCGCCCCCGTTTTCGTCGAACCTCATAAATCCATCGCGTTGATAGTTGCATCCCTTCGCGGCCTTCGGCGCGTTGATGGGCAGCGAATGGAAGTTAGGGCCCAACCTGTGCCTTTGCGTATCGGGATAGCTGAACAGGCGCCCTTGCAGCAGTTTATCCGGCGATGGGCCTATTCCCGGGACGAAGTTGCCCGGCGAGAACGCGATCTGCTCCACTTCGGCGAAGTAATTCTCGGGATTGCGGTCGAGCACCATGCGCCCTAGAGGCTGCAGCGGATAGTCGGCATGAGGCCAGACCTTGGTTATATCGAAAGGATCGAAGCGGTAGGTTTTCGCTTCGGCGGGCGTCATGATCTGGACAAAAACCCCCCAGGCGGGCGGCGCGCCATGTTCTATGCTCTGGCGCAGATCCCTGGTCGCATGATCGGGATCTATGCCGGCAAGCCGGGCAGCCTCTTCGCGGGTAAGGTTCCTTATCCCCTGTTCGGTCAAAAAATGTGTCTTTACCCAGCAATACTCTCCATGCGCGTCGTACCACATGAAGGTATGGCCGCTGAAGCCGTGCATGTGTCTGTAGCTCAGCGGCGTACCCCTGTCGGAAAACAATATCGTCACCTGGTGGATGGATTCAGGAGTAAGGGAGAGGAAATCCCAGAACATGTCCGGATCCTTGAGGTTGGTCGCGGGGTGCCGCTTCTGCGTGTGTATGAAGTCGGGGAATTTGATCGCATCCCTGATGAAAAATACCGGCGTATTATTTCCCACGAAATCGTAATTGCCCTCTTCGGTGTAGAACTTCACCGCAAAACCGCGGGGATCCCGGTCGGAATCGTATGAGCCCTTTTCGCCGCCTACCTGGGAAAAACGCGCAAAGACTTCGGTGCGTTTTCCCACGGCCGAGAGAAATTTTGCGCGTGTATATTTCGTCAGATCGTGGGTGACCTCGAAATATCCGCCGGCACCCGCGCCTTTCGCATGCACGACTCTCTCCGGAATGCGTTCCCTGTCGAAGCCGGCCAGCTTCTCGATCAAATGCTGATCCTGGACGAGTGTAGGCCCGCCCGGTCCCGCAGTCATGGAATTCAGATCGTTCTCCACGGGCTGTCCGGAATTCATGGTCAATGTCTTTTTTACCGCCGTAATGTCGCTCCTGTCGGAATCTTCCCGACCTTTTCGATCAGCCGATGAAATCCATGAGTTCACGGTTGAACTTGTCTCTTTCCTCATAGAAGAGCCCATGCCCGCTGTTTTCGAATCGGGTCAGTTTCGAGCCTTTTATCCCCGCCGCTGTCGCTTCCGCCAGTTCGAACGGGCAGATCTTGTCCATGGTGGAATGGAAGATGGCCGTTGGAACCTTTACCAGCTTCATTTCCTCGCGAAGATCGGTATCGCGCAACGCGGCGAGGCAGGCGGCCGTGGCGAGGGGGGAAGCTTCCATACCCATGTCGTGAAACCACTCGGCGAGCTTCGGGCTTACCGCTTTTTCGCTTTTGAAAAATATTTTTCCGAAATTTTCGCCGAGCTTCGCCCTATCCGCTTCGCACAGCCCTATCAGGTCATCGACGGCCGCAGGCTCGAGACCATGGGGAAAGCCCGGCCTTTTCGTGAAACTCGGAGTCGCCGCGCCGAAGAGCGCGAGCTTCGAAACCCTCTTGCTTTTATGTGTGGCCGTGTAATGCAGGGCGATGGCTCCGCCCATCGAATGCCCTGCCAGCGTGATATCGTGCAGGTTGAGCGCATCCAGCACTTTCTCGATATCCTCCGCGAAGACATCGTAGTTGTAATCTCCCCAAGGCTTCGACGATCTTCCGAAGCCGCGCATCGTAACTCCGATGCAGCGAAATCCACGCCGAGACAACGCGGTAAACTGATACTCGAACATCTCGTGCCCCAATGGCCATCCGGGGATGAATACTATGGCCTTCCCCTTCCCCCAATCCCTGATGTTCAATCGGATGTTCGGCTCAATTCTTATATATTCGCCGCTGACATAATCGCCGCTATGCATATTTTCCTTCCTTTGGTTTTTTTCGAATTTACGGAACTCTTCCGAAGTCGATGAAACCGCGCTCCACATCGGTACGCAGCAGCTGTACTCGAAGCTTGCGTCCGACATCCATGCCTTCAAAACCGCTCGCCAGCCTTCCCTCGACCGGCAATTGAAGGAGGCGGACCCACGTACCTTTATCGGCAGCGCCCGTGACGAACGCTTCGAATTGTTCCCCGATCCGAGATTCCAGAAGTATCGCAGCCGCGGATTTCGCCACCTGACGTTCCACCTTGTTCGCGGCATCTTCCTTTTCGGTACAGTGCTGCGCGAGCGCCTCCAATTCCTCGTTCGCATAAGGAGAAGCGCGACCCGCCGTCGCCGCTTTCACAAGCCGCTGCGCCACAAGATCGGGGTATCGCCTGTTCGGGGCCGTGGAATGAGCGTAATCCCTGACCGCCAGACCGAAGTGTCCCGCCGCGTCGTCTCCGGGATATTGGACAATGTACTCGCCCCTGCCCAGAAGCTTGACGATGCTGAGCGAAAGATCGGGAAAGCGGGGAGGATCCGCGGCCTTCGCCGAAGCAAGAAATCGCTCCAGAGCCTTCGAGTCGGGTTCGGCAGGCAAGGTTTCGCCGCGCTCGGCGGCGAGCTCGACGATCCGGTCCCAACGTTTGGGTTTTCGGACCACTCGCTGCAGCGATGGATACTTTCGTGACGAGAGATATCGCGCCGTGACACCGTTGGCTGCGATCATGAAATCCTCGATGATATCCTTCGCCCTATTCCTCGTATCCGCTTCCAGATTCCTGAGTTCGGTACCTTCGAAAACCGGCCGAGCTTGTATCGTTTCGAGGTCAAGCGCCCCGTTCGTATGCCTCAGAGCTCTCATGCCCTGGGCGGCGCCGTCCTGGAGGCGAAGGCTCGCTTCCAGGCCGACGATCGCGTCGACACCCTGCGGTGCGGGACCGACGCCTTCCAGCCAGGCGGCCACGCTATTGTAGGTAAGCTTGGCCTTGTTGCGTACCGTCGCCGGATAAATATCCGAGCCGCCGAGCGATCCGTCGCCCGCGATAATCATGTCGACGACGAGTGCCACGCGATCCGACTGATAATTGAGAGAAGTAAGATCGGTCGACAGTTTTACTGGCAACATCGGAAATATTTCGGCTACCGTGTACACTGAAGTCGTATTTTGACGTGCATGGTCGTCGAGAGCGGATTTTTTCATCACAAGGGCATCCACGTCGGCGATGGCGACCAGTATCCTTATCGCCCCGCCCCGCATCGATTCGGCGATCGTGAGCTGATCCAGGTCGAGTGAATCGTCATTGTCTATGGAACACCACGGCAGCCCGGAAAGATCGCGGATCCGCCCCTCGCCGGAAGTTGCGGGTCCGCAGATCCCATCCAATTCCCTGAGGGCTTCAGGAGGAAAATCGGGGACCATCCCCCTCTCGAGCATCACGCGATGGGCGATTCTCGAGAGTATTTGTTGGTGCTGGCTGTCTTCTCTTTTCGTCATGTGGCCACCTGTACCTTGAAAGTCGGCCGGACTGGTCTATTTCCCGGACGACAACGAACGATATATCAACTGCATCAATTCCTCGAAGAGATGGAAATAGCCGGTGCTGTCCTTCTTGTAGGCCGTGACCGTTTCGTTGATCCCCGAGCCCATCTTCTCTATCATATCGCTCGCCAGGGAAAGACTTCCTTTCGCCGTGGCCGCGACATGCCCGACTTCCTGGACGATGGAAGGAAACGATATCCTGAGCTGCTCCGTCGTCTCCTTCAGGTTGCCGCCGATCTGTTCGAGATCGCCTACGATCACCGGCATGGCCTTGAGGGATTTCCTGAACGACTCCTGGTTGTTTTCTACCAGGGGCCTGAATATTCCCACGACTTTCCTGATATTCCACAGGATCGGAAGCATGAAGACTCCCGCCAGGATTCCCACCGCGCACAGCAGGAAGATCATCAACTCCTGCAATGTGAATTGTATGAGCATGGTCCTGCCCTCCTATTTCTTCTTCTTCCCCGCCGCGGGCTTGGGACTCAAGGCGTTCTGCAGTTCCAGGGCGGCGCGAGCCGTCGTATCCTTCAACACCTCGGCTTTGGTCCTGACTTTAGCCCTGATGACTTCCAGGGTTTCTGCGGCTTTTTTCTTCAAATCCTCGCGGGTTTCCTTCCCCGACTTGGGCGCGTAGAGAATCCCCTTCGCCAATCCGATGGTGGCCGCGATTCCCATCCCGACAGCGAATTTCATCGCGGTCTTGGCGCGTTCCTCATTCCTTCTCTTCCTGTTGACCAGATCCAGTAAATTGTTGAAATACATAGTGAAATCTCCTTCCGACGGTTCCGCCGGCTTCCATCCGGGGTTGCCGGATCTGCAGCCGGCCGGTCCACCGCATATCCGGTAAAACCTGATCGCCCCGCGCGTCAGAGCGCTTTCTTGATCTCTTCCCTCGCATCGCCGAACTCAGCCTGCACAAGGCCCTTGAGTTTCTTGACTTTCCCTTTCTTTTCCATTTTTTTGCTGCCCACGACTTTGCCGACCGCTTCTTTTAAAATTCCTTTGACTTCCGCGATCCTTCCCCTAACCTGGTCTTCGTTCATGGCTTTCTCCTTATAAAAAATTTCCTGACACGGCCGCCGCCGAATCCGTGGCCCCGGCGACGTCCTCTCGATAAAGCTAGCCATGCCTGCCTGCATGAGTCTGTGCGCCAGCACACATAACCCGGGACCCGTCTTTTCCATATATGCGCTATGTGTGCTGGCGAACAGACCATGGCGGGACCGGGGCGTAAATTAATTGAAGGAGGAAGATCATGCGTAGACGGAATTTAAATCACGACAAGAAAGGAGACACTTCCATGAAAAAAATATTGATCCTGACTTTAATGGCGGCGGCAATTTTCATCTCGAGCTGCGGCAATCCGGTGAATGAGGGCGACATCATCGCCCCTGTCGTCAGCGCGACGACCCCCGCCGATGAGGCGACCGGGATTGCCAGGAACAGCAGCGTCACGGCGACCTTCAGCGAGGAAATGGATGAAGCGACGATCAATGCGGAAACCTTCACGCTGAAGCAGGGCACGACTCCTGTAGCAGGCGCCGTATCATACGCGGGCACCGTCGCCACATTCAATCCGACGGACAGCCTGGCGGGAAATGCGGACTATACCGCCTCCATCTCCATTGTCGCCGCGGATATGGCAGGCAATGCCTTGGCGGTCGCAAAG
>CAZRYP010000078.1:8467-9775 GCA_964604295.1 uncultured Treponemataceae bacterium | reverse complement strand
ACTAGCGTCAGAAGATACTTCGGTATGTATTGTATTGGATACTATCCGGAAACTTTCATTGCAGGAACCGCAGGGATGATCACACTCATCGGAGCAGGCTCCCGTCATTTGACTCAGCCTGGACTTTTCGGCTTCATTTTCATAGTATTTCTTGCTTATATATAAGTTTATATCGTTCCATGGCAGTGGTTCGCCGTCGTTTTTTTGTGAGAGGAATTCTGTGGCGGGATCGAAGCCTTTATTTTCGAGAGTTTCCTCGAAAGCTTCCTTCCAGATATCCTTCCTGAAATGCTCTTCCCAGGCATCCAGCCTCGCCCCTTTCGAATACGCCGAGAGTATTATACCCCCTACCCTGTCATCTCCTCTCGAGAGAATACCTTCGATGACGGAAGTGAAAGGGGAATGGTAGGAGATGGATATGAATTTGAAGGCTCTTAGCGAATCCTTGATGAAGTAGATCGTGTCCAGGGCTTCCTTTTCGCTTATCTGGGATTCTCCGGCATAGGGAGTATGTGGTTTGGGAACGAAGGTGCCGATATTCACGTTGAGCGCGATTCTCTCCACGCGGGAGATCTCTCTGAGAAATTCGACTATAGCCTCCCCTTCCCCTCTGCCTTTGCCGGAAACGGGCAATCCTATCATGAAGTAAAATTTCGCGGATCTGAAGCCAAGGGCCTTGGCTTCCTTAAGGATTCCGGCGATGTTATCGAAGCCTACCGTCTTGTTTATCGAACCCTGCCATGACGCCACCGGAGTCTCGACCGCGAAAGTCAACCCCGATTTCCTCACTTCCGAAAGTTCGGCAAGCAGAGGCAAGGTGAACGAATCCACCTTGAGGCTCGGCAGTTGGAAGGAGACGAAACTGTCCTTCCATGCCGCGTTGAGCCGGCGGAAAAGTCCTACGATATCAGGATAATCCCCGCTCGAAAGCGATGCAAGGGTAATCTCCCTGTAGCCACCGTTTTCGACGAGAGACCTGACTTCCGCCTCGATCCGCTCGACGGATTTTACGCGCTGCGGTCTGTAGTAATAGCCCGCATGGCAGAATCTGCAGCCGTTGGGGCATCCGCGCATTATTTCCACAGTCCCGTGGCTCTGGATCGTCTGGATTATGGGGATGGGATAGGCGGTGGACGCCTCGGAGGTGGAGAACCCCGCGAAAACGGCTCGGGAGGCTGGTTTTCCGGTGCGCAGGGCTGACTTTGGCATCCATATCGCGCCAGCGTTCCTCAGTCGCCCGAGCATCTCGCTCCTGCCGGCACCGCTTTTTTTCATCGCGGCAAGATCCCTCAATATTCCATAGAACTC